>CAZSHP010000013.1:0-32378 GCA_964606545.1 uncultured Sulfurovum sp.
GATTATACTAATATTTTGTTAATTTAAAGTTTATGCTTGTCAATTTTACCAATCTTGTATCAATTTTTCTAATTCTTCTGTATTATATTTTAATCTTGAAGCATTAGCAATAGTTGTAAATTGGGCAGATGCACTCTCTATCGTATCGTTGATAATAACAAAATCAAACTCTCCAATAGCCTTAATCTCCTCTTTTGCATTCTCTATACGACCTCTGATAATATCATCTCTATCAGTAGCACGGGCGTATAGTCTCTCCTCTAATATAGATAGCGTTCGAGGTGTAATAAAAGCAGAGGTGACGAAGCTTCCCATTTTCGCTCTGACTAGACGGTGTCCTTGAACATCTATATCAAAGATTACTAGTTTTCCTTCGGATAGAGCCTCATTGACAGGTTTTAGAGATGTGCCGTAGTAGTTTCCATGAACGGTCGCATACTCTAGGAAATTACCTGATTTTATCCCCTCTTCAAACTCAGTGCGAGATACAAAATAGTAATCAACTCCATCTACCTCACCCTCTCTAGGCTCTCTAGTTGTTGTGGAGATAGAGAAGTAGTATGAACCTATCTGTTTACTAGAGTGTTCTATAATGGTGCTTTTTCCTGCTCCACTAGGTCCTGAGAGGACTAATATAGCTCCACTCATTAGAACTCTTTTGGAAATTCTATAGTGATATGAATTTTTGTCCCAAGAAGAAGTCTTCTTAGGTCATCTATTGGTAAAGCACTTAGTGTATCTGTAATTATCTCGGAGCTTAGCTTTTTGTTCTCTATCTCTTTTTTTGCTTTTCTCTTCTTTCTCTTTTTATTTTTTTTCTCTACTTTGGTATAGACTTGAGGAGCTGTAGTTGTCATAACATCTTCGAGTGATATATCTTTGTCTATCTCTTTGTCACTATCGAGAAGACTCTTTATATTTGAGATTTCATCTCCATCTAGTATCTTTGTACTCTTCTGCTCTTTTGGAGGGGTATCAAAATTGACCTCATTTTTACTATCCATATCTAGGTCAAGAATCTCATCTTTGAAATTATTATCTCTACTCTCTATCTCCAATAACTCATTGGTATCACTACTCTTTTTGTTATTGTCTATCTCCAATAGTCCACTATCTTTTATGGTGCTATCCTCATCTATATCTAGTTCAAATAGTTTACTCTCATCTTTTGCCTCTTCTAGTGATAGCTCCACTATACCTAAATCAGGGCTTTTCTCTATCTTTTTGAGTTTATCTCCAGATTGGCTAAACTCTGCTAAAAGCTCCTCTTCGGTGATTTTATCATCGATGAGAGTTATAGGTTCTAGCTCATTTTTTCTCTTTTTGACTTCAATTTTTGGCTTTTGGCTCTCTACAGTCTCCTCTTTTATCAGAGTTATAGGCTCTAGCTCTATATTATCCCTTTTTTTCTCTAAGATTTCATCTTCTATTAGATTTATAGGTTCTAGCTCTAGCTCATCTCTTTTCTCTTCGACTTTTGTTTTTTTACTCTCTACGGTTTTATCTTTTTTCTCAGATATATTTATTGGAGCTAAATCATCTTTTTTCTCTGCAATTAGCTTGTTTAGGTCTGTATACTCCTCTGTTGGAGGGTTCTCTTCTATCTCAATCTTTCTTTCACGCAGAACTGCTGAGACCTCCGAAGGTAAGAAGGGTTTTAGTATGGTTATATTGAATATCTCTGGCTTCTCTTTGTCATCTTGTGTATAGAATAGGACTCTTTTTGGAATATCTGAATTACTCAATAGGTTCGATAGCTCTTGAGTATATGACTCAAAATCTACAAAAACTATATCATAATCACTCTTTTTTAGTGCAGATATATCTTTTATCTCATCTAACCTTACGCTCTCTTTTCTCGCACTTAATGCAGTTAGTCGTGATACTACTGGATTACTGTTTACTAATAATATTTTCATTTCTTCTCCAAGTTTATAGCAAATGGGAAATTTTAGTATAATTCCTGTTTAATATAGTTTAATTAAGAATATTTTAAGCAATATCTCTCCTATCTACTATGCTCAAAAGAGCAGGGAGAAGGAGTAGGTCAACAACTAGTGCGACTACTAATGCAAAGGCTGTTACTATTCCAAAATTTTGGTTTGGAACAAAGTGTGAAAATGCAAAAATAGAGAATGCCATAGAGAGAATAATCGTGGTGAAGAGTATAGCTCTACCTGCATATCTTAGCACCTCATCAAAGGACTCCTCTATAGAGAGTCCCTCTCTTCTCGCATCAAAATATTTGATTAGGAAGTGGATAGTATCATCAACGGCTACACCAATAATAATAGCACCTGATATAGCTACCCCTATATCTATAGCAATCCCTATCCAACCCATTAGACCTACTACCAAAAGAACAGGTAGAATATTTGGTAGGATATAGACCCAAAGTAGTTTAATCTCTCTAAATATCAACAGCATAACTATAGAGACAAAAATAATAGCTAGAGATAGAGAGTAGATAAGTGTATCTGTTACATCTTTTTGCATATGTGCAAACATTTTGGTTTGACCTTGGATAGATGCAGAGTAGTCTGTTTTACTCCACCAATCCTCTATATAAGCCAACATCTCTAAATCTTTGGATGTGTTTACTATATCCATCTGTGCAGTGACTCTGAGTTTCTGCTCTTTTATATCCATTTTGTCATTTATCTCCATACCTTGTGGTAGAGATAGAGAGTATAGGAGTAGATATTGGGCGATGAGGTTTCTGTCATTAGGAATTGTTTCACTACGGTTTAGTACTCTATTGAACCGTTTTACTGTATCAACTAGTGATGAGATGTGTCTAGCTTCTGGGTATTTTGCCTGAAACTCCTGCTTAAATCTATCAACTGTTTCCATAAACTTTGGTTTTTTGATTCCATCTTTTTCTCTACTATCGACAATAATCTCATAAACCATAGGACCTGTTAGATTTTTCATTATGAACTCTGTAGATTTTCTAAACTCTACAGTTTTATCAAAGTATCTTATAGTATTGCTATCTACTTCAACTCTAAAGAGACCTATAGATAGGACAATAATAGCAAGAGAACTAATAGCTATAATTCTTCTGTTATTTCTAATAATAAATGCTCCATATTTGAGTGGTATCCTCTCTACAGTAGCCTTAACTAGCTCTTTTTTTATCTCTTTTTTTAGAATCAAAAGAAGAGATGGCATCCAGACTACAGATATGATAAAAGCCAAAACAGCTCCACTAGCCGTAGCAACTCCTAGAGTAAATATAGGAATAACTTTTGAGATAGTTAAAGTACCAAACCCTATAGCTGTAGTGAGTGATGTCAAAAATATAGGTAGAAAATTCTTCTGCATACTATTGAATACTGCTTGGTAGTTATCCATCCCCTCCTTTTTGTTGCTAATCCAAACGCTATAGATATGAACAGCATCTGCAATTCCGATTGCCACAATAAATACAGGTAGATTGGCCGTGAAGTTATTGAGCTTATATCCTAAAATAACCTGTACAGAGAGTACAGTTAAAAAGGTAAATATAACCACTCCCATAGGAATCAAAGAGCCACTAACTCTCCTAAATAGAAACAGTAATAGAACCATAGAGAGAAGTATAATTAGAGGTGTAAAGGTTGTCGCATCACTCTCACCCATAGTGATAAAAGCATGATTGAGTGGAGGCCCTCCATTTAACCAATACTTATATCCTGTTCGCTCTCTCTCGGGTGCTAAAATCTTATCTACAAGCTCCATAATCTCCATACTCTTGTCACTCTCGTCATTGACTTTTGGAGTTAGTCTAGCTGAAATCATGGTAGTAGTACCATCAGCAGAGATAAGCCCACCTACTATCAATTTATCATTTAGTGCTATCTCTTTGCGATTTTGAAAGTACTCAGGAGTAGCCTCATCAAGATTCTGTATAAAATCCTCTACAACTACATCATCGGGTTCATCAGGGGAGGAGTGAATATATTGATAGTTAGTTATAGAGTCTACTCTAGCTATATATTTCATTCTCCATAGCTCTTGGGTGATATTGTCTATACTCTGTAGAGCTTTTTTATTAAAGATTCCATTCTCATCTTTTATTGTGATGACTATGGAATCGTCATTACCAAATGTACTTCTAAAATTATCATACTCCGTTAAAATTTTTGAACCCTCACCAAACCATATTCTGTAGCTTCCATCTATCTGTAGATGTTTTAGATTTGATGCGAGTAGAAATACCACTATAGGTAGACCAATAGCGATAATCCATCTAAATTTTTGTAGAAAATTTATATATTTTCTCATGTCATTTTCCTTTTCAAAGTACTTTGTAATGCAAAGTATAGTAGGAAATTTCTCTTTTGTCAAGTAAAAATTACACTCTTTTGGGTAATATATCAACCTAATTAAGACTTAAGTTTATATGATAGGATAATATATGGTCAAAGATGATAAAAAGATAGATAAAAATAGCAAAGAGAGAGTCAAAAATCAAAGTGATAAAGTACAGATATGGGTCAAAAAAGAGAAACTAGAGTATGAAAAAGAGCTTAGACGACTTCAAGTAGAGCTTCTAAAGTTTCAGAACCATGTCAAAGAGAAAGGTCTAAAGATTCTGATGATTTTTGAGGGACGAGATGCAGCTGGTAAAGGTGGAACTATCAAAAGAATCACAGAACATCTAAATCCAAGAGGTGCTAGAGTTGTTGCCCTAGAGAAACCAACAGAGAGAGAGAAGACAGAGTGGTATTTTCAACGATACGCAAAACATCTACCATCAGCAGGTGAGATAGTACTGTTTGATAGGAGCTGGTATAACCGTGCTATGGTAGAGCCTGTGATGGGATTTTGTACTGAGAGACAGCACCATAAGTTCCTAAAAGATGCCCCTGCATTTGAGAAGATGATAGTCGATGCAGATATTCAACTTTTTAAATTCTACTTCTCCGTCTCAAAAGAGGAGCAGGGCAAGAGGTTTAAATCAAGGGAGAGTGACCCACTCAAACAGTATAAACTCTCACCTGTGGACAAAGAGTCTCAGAAGCTTTGGGATGAGTACTCATTGGCTAAATATATGATGTTATCTGCTACACACACAGAGGATGCTCCGTGGACAATTATCAAGAGTGATAACAAGAAAAAGGCACGAATCAACTGTATCAAGCATATTTTGAATTTTGTTAAGTACCCTAATAAGCTTAGCAAAAAAAAGATAGTAGTAGACAAAGAGGTAGTAGTATATGGTCGAGATGAGGCGATAGCTATGGAGAAGATGTTCAAATTTCAACCAACTAAAAAAAATAGTTAGAGTTTATGAGGAGAGAGATTTTAATATTCTCTATCCTCCAAAAGGACAATCTTAATATCAGAATGAGCAATATAGACAATACTTTTTCCACTCTTGGAGCTTATCAAAATTTTATATTTTACCAACTCATTTAGATACTTTCGAGCAGAGTTTGTTGATACATCATAATCAGTTGAAATCTCTTTTGCTGTAAATATTCTACCAGGGGTCTTAAGAGCCTTTTTGACTATATCTTTTTGTACGAAATTGAGTTTTTCACCTATCTTTGAGCCACTAAGTATAATTGCTATCTCCTCAAACTCTCGGCTCTTTGCTTGGAGATAACGAAGTAGCTCATCTACGGCTCTTAGGATAATCTCTACTTGGTAGTAGATAAAATATGTTAGGTCATTGTCATCTATCTCGCTATATAGGTAGCTCATACCATACTTTTTTGGTGCATCTTTTAGAAACTTGGAGATAGAGATATACTCAAAATAGTCAAATCCATTTTTGAGCATATACCAGTAGAATATCGCTCTAGCTGTTCGTCCATTACCGTCACTAAATGGGTGTTCGTAGCCTATCATAAAGTGTAGGATAATCGCCTTGACAATAGGGTCTATAAATACTGAACCATGCTCCCCATCATGCTGTTCATTGGCAAATCTACAGATTTGGGCTAGTCGTGATGGGATTTGGGTATAGCATGGTGGTTGGTGTACCACTTCACCATCCCTTCCACTACTGATAAATATCTCATTATCCTCTCTAAATCTACCAGGGATTACACCATTTTCACTAGTATTTAGAGTGGCTATTTTGTGAAATGAGAGTATCATATCTATGGTTAACTCCTCTTTTTTGACTATCTTTATCTCTTTCATAAGTAGATAGTTGTTTAGTATCATCTGCTCATCCTCTGTGCGTGGTTTTTTGGCGTGTGATAGCATATCTTTTGCCATTCGACGAGTAACAGAAGCACCTTCGAGTTGGGAGCTACTAATAGCCTCCTCCATTATGAGTGAAGAGATTAGAAAGTTCTGTTTTAGTGAGTTGTGTGGTACTATCCCTTGACGAGAGAAGTTTACTATCTTGTATAGTTTGGCTTGGAGTGAATCAGGGATACAGAAGTTAAATGGATGCTCCTCTTTGTCATATAGCTCTATATCTTTTAGCTTAAATAGACGTATCATTTTTGTAGCCCACCACGCCATCTGTGGATTATCATCTTTCTCAACACGCCAACGGAATTCATCCCAATATAGGTATCTACCCTTTTTATCTGTATCTTGATATTTTGTAAAATAGTTCATCAGCTCTTGATATTGACTATTTTGTCCTAAGAAATCGTGAATCTTATTTATATTTTTACTTGAAAAGTTAAACTCATTTGGGGCTACTTCGATTATTTTTTTTGCCATTTTTTCTACTTTGACGCAATTTTTTTTATTTGAGTTATTATAGCTTAGAATCACTTCGGTATCACTTTTGTGTGTAGATATAACACAAATAAATTAAATTATTCAATATTAATTAGATTTTATTAAAAAAAAATATAAATAGAGCTTTTTTATTATATAATAGTTGTTGCAAAAAGTTACAACTTTTGCATAAAATTAGGATGATATATTATGATACAAAAAGTTGATACTCTTCTAAAGGATTATTTAGAAAATGAGCTTAATGACTCTAGCAATATTGTTAATGATACTCTACTTGATTTTAGTTTCAAAGTGCCAAATCGAGACTGGATAAATAGTGATGGTTTTAGTAGTAGTCAAAACTGGATTAATATCTATCTATTTGAGATTAGAGAGAATTTGGAACTTAGGAGAGAGGGGTGGCAGAGAAGTCGTAATGGAGATATAGTAAAGAGCAAAAAAAATCCATACTTTGTTGACCTCTACTATCTGATTACTTTCTACAATAAAAGCAGAAATAGCACTATTGAACACCAATATTTGGAGTCATCACTTCTTGCTCTGTTTGATTTCTCTAATCTTGCTCCAAATCATATTGGGGACAAAGAACTTCTAGAGCAGATTACCATAGAGCTTTTTCCAAAACCCTATGTAGATGAACAGTTGGGTTTTCAACTTTGGAACTCACTTGACCAAGATGCACGACCCTATATATCACTCAAAATAACCGTACCACTAGAATCAAAAGTTTCACAGAGAGATACTATTGTGAAGTCCAAAGAGATTACATATATAGAGAAAGAATAGAATAACACAAAAATAGGAGGTGTTAAATGGCATATTCCACACCAGGTGTATATATAGAAGAGATTGAGATGGGTGCAAGACCTATAGAGGGTGTATCGACAAGTACTGTTGGGTTTGTTGGAGTTGCAGAGAAAACTGTAGAGAAACCAAAACCAATCTTTATATCAAGTTGGTCTAATTTTGAGTCATCTTTTGGAGGGTATACAGCAACTGCTCAATATCTAGCACCAGCTGTTTATGCTTTTTTTGCCAATGGTGGTAAGAGATGTTATGTTGTTGGTGTTGAAAAAGAGACTGATATTATTGGGAGTGATATTAATGGTACTCGTACAGGATTACAGAGTCTAAAAGAGATAGATGATGTTAGTATTGTTGTTGTTCCAGGGATGAGTGATAAAACTACTCAAGATGCGATGATTGCACATTGTGAAGATATGGGTGACCGTTTCTGTATTCTTGACTCAAAAGAGGGAGATGGTTTAGATGAAATCATAGCACAGAAAAATGGCTTGATGTCATCAGATAAAGGGGTTGGAGCTTTATACTATCCTTGGATTAGAATGAGTGCCAGTAAGACTTTATGGGAAAAGAGATTTATCCCACCAAGTGGAGCAGTAGCAGGAGTTTATGCTAGAAGTGATAGCCAACGAGGAGTACACAAAGCACCTGCAAATGAGGTTCTAAGAGGAGTTGTAGAGTTAGAGAGAGCTATTACCAATAATGACCAAGGTCCATTAAATGATGAAAACATAAACTGTATTAGAGCTTTTAAAGGTCGAGGCATTCGTATTTGGGGAGCTAGAACTATTGCACCAAAAGGCTCCTCGTGGAAATATATTAATGTTCGTCGGCTCTTTTTATATATCGAGGAGTCTATTGATGAGTCAACACAGTGGGTGGTGTTTGAGCCAAACAATGAACAGCTATGGGCTAGAGTAACACAGACTATCAATAACTTTCTACTAGGTGTTTGGAAGAGTGGTGCATTGATGGGAACAAATCCCAAAGAGGCGTTTTTTGTAAAGTGTGATAGAACAACAATGACAGAAGGTGATATTAATAATGGACGCTTGATTGCCATAATTGGTATCGCTCCAACAAAACCTGCTGAGTTTGTAATCTTTCAAATTACACAGTGGACAGCTAATTCAGATAACTAAAAGGAGAGATAATGGCTAAGAGAAATGACCCATATAGAGGGTTTAGATTTTTGGTTGAGATAGATGGACTTATCCAAGCAGGTTTTAGTGAAGTTACGATTCCTGATAGTTCACAAGAGCCTATTGAGTATCGAGAGGGGAGTGACCTTCCCACTGTTAGAAAATTGGCAGGATTGATAAAGTATGGTAATGTTGTACTGAAATGGGGTACAACAGATTCACTAGAGCTATATGAGTGGCGTTTAAGTGTAGAGGAGGGGAGAGAGGCTGAAGCTAGAAGAAATATGGCTATTCTCGTTTTAGACGAAAAGGGCGTACCCTCTGCTCGGTGGGAGTTTAGAGAGGCTTGGCCTACCAAATATGATGCACCTGACCTCAAATCAACTGGTAATGAGGTGGCGATTGAGACATTGGAGATTTCTCATGAGGGGATGAAGAGGGTCAAGGTTTAGATTATGGCACTACAGACAGAGTTTGAGTTTACACTACCACAAGGTTTTGTGGATGCAGAGGGTAATCTACACAGAAAAGGGACTATGAGATTAGCAACAGCAAAAGATGAGATTTTGCCACAAAAAGACCCAAGGGTCTTGAGCAATCCCTCCTATCTATCTGTGATTTTGCTCTCTCGTGTATTGACTAGTTTAGGTAGCTTGGAGGATGTGACTCCTGCTGTTATAGAGAATCTCTTTATACAGGATTTGAGCTATCTCCAAGAGCTATATAGTCGGATAAATGAGGGAAATATTGTCATAGAGACAAAGTGTCCCTACTGTAACAGAGAGCATGAGGTGAGGATAGATATGCCAAAGGGGTAGATTGCTACCCTCTTGATAAGATATACAAGGAGGTAGCGTTTATATCCTATCATCTTCACTGGAGTAGTAGTGAAGTTTTGGAGATGCCACACTGGGAGAGAGTTAGATGGTGTAGTGAGGTGAGTAGTATCAACCAAGAGTTGAGCCAAAAAGAGAGAAGGGTATCATTATGATAGAGAGAGATAACTCTTTGGGTGTGACTAAAAGAGTAGATTTTTTTAACTATATCTTTGATAGAGGTCTAAAACCTATGGGTGAGTACTACTCTCCTACAGTGATGATTTTTAGGAGAGAGGAGACCCCCTTAGAGATATATAATAGCTCAAAGAGAGAGCAGAATATCTATAACAAGATAGAGCATCATAGTCTCCACAGAGAGGAGAACTTCTCTACTACTCATACTGATATACACCATAATAGATTTTATAGTGATAAAAAAATATACCAAATCTCTCATACCCAAATAGAGCAGAGTGAGCATAAAAAGGTTCTCTATAACACCGACTACATTAGAAATAGGTCAGCTCAACAGAGTATAAAGCTCTTTTTTAATAGTGATAGAGTAGAGAAGATAAAAATCCACAATAGAGATAATTCAAAGGTAGATACTCTAATTATGGGTAAGAGGGAGAGCAGGGCTGTATCAAAAGATACCCTTTTAATATATCAAAAAGAGAGTGAGATACTCCAAACAGAGAGAATAAAAGAGATTGAGAAGAGAGTCTTAGAGAGAGTAGATGAGAAGATTAACACTATAGAGAGAGAAAAAACTATAAAAAGTGTTAGTAAAGAGGAGCGTTTACAACGCAAAATAGAGGAGAGAGAGTTCTCTGATAGAATCTATACTTCCGTTATGAGACGATGGGATAGAGAGTTAAAAAGAAAAGGGTATCTATATGGATAAGAGACAACAACTACTACTGACATATCGTTACCGTGTTGAGATTGCAGGGCTGTTTGTGGCTGGATTCTCTGAGGTCTCTGGACTTGAACAGGAGATAGAGGTAGAGGAGTATAAGGAGGGTGGAGTGGATTATGTGCATAAGTTTCCAACAGGAATTAAATACCCAAATTTAGTACTCAAACGAGGTATATCTGGTAGCTCAACATTAAGAGAGTGGTATGATACTGTATTAAAAGCTATAACCTATGGAGGAGTTCCCATACCAAAAGAGCCTCTAGTCTATATCGCTCTAATGGATAGTGAGGGGAATGAGAAGATGCGTTTTATGCTTAAGTTTGCCTACCCAGTGAAATGGATTGGTCCACAACTCAATGCTACTGCTTCTGAGGTTGCTATTGAGACACTAGAGCTAGTGCATGAAGGGTTGGTGGTAGTATGAGTTTAGATATACTAAAAGGTGGAAAAGCCCATTTTGTTATTTTGGATGGAAAGTACAAAGATAGCGATGGAGATATTCCTCTACAGTTTAACCCCTCATCATATAGTGTTGAGCAGAGCAATGAGTTTAGCCAAAAGAAGTTAATGGGGTTAAAAGGGGTTATAAATCAGTTTATAAATACTAAAAAATCTGATTTGTCACTAGAGTTGATGTTTGATAGTACTTTTGAGGGGAGAGGTGGAGATGTTAGAGATTTGATTAAACCTCTCTATAAGATTGTAGATATTGATAATACTCTACACTCACCTCCTCCATGCTCTTTTGTTTGGGGTGACTTCTCCTTTCATGGGATTGTCTCTAGTTTTAAAAAAGAGTTTGTCTTCTTTTTTGCTGATGGGACTCCTGCACGAGCAAAGGTCTCTATAGTACTAAAGCCCTATACCAAAGTAGAGGAGACAGCAAGAAGACAGAATCAACAATCCTCTGATATTAGTAAAAAAAGAGTTCTAGTAGAGGGTGATACTATATTTGATATGGCGTATAGAGAGTATAGAAATGTAGCTATGTGGAGAGAGATTGCTAAAAAAAATGGGATTGATGACCCCTTCTCTATCCCTTATGGTACAGAGCTTATTTTGCCATCAAAGGTAGATTATGAGTAAGCAAAAAGAGTATCTATCTAGTAGATATAGTAACTATCTAGCACCAGAGGCTATTGTTTGGGTTAATAATACAAAACTCTCTAAAGAGTGGCTCTATTTTACAAATTTGGAGGTCAACAAGAGTCTGGATGGGGCTGATATATTCTCTTTTACTATATCAGATGCGATTGATTTGGAGTTTGAATCTAAACATCATAATCTATTTGAGCTAGGTAAAGAGGTGGAGATTCATATCGGTTATGCTGATAGTCACAAGAACAAAAGTGAACTCTCCATGCTATTTAAGGGTCGTATTACCAAAGTAAATTGGGAGTTTAGTGAAAATAACTACCTTGATATTACTATAGAGGGGAGTGATAACTCTTTTTTACTTATGAAAAAACCATATAAAGAGTCCATAAGAGATGTCTCTATCTCTGAAGCAGTGAAGAGGATAATCTCTAAAAAGTATAATAGTATTTTTAAAAAGATTTTTATAGAGCAGACAGAGGTCAAGTATAAACAGATAGAGAATCAAGAGCAAAACGACTATCTCTTTATCAAATCGTTGGCTAAAAAGTGTGGATATGAGTTTTTTGTAGATGGCGATAGTCTTTACTTTCGCTCTCCACCACAGAGACAGAAGAGTCTGTTAACTCTTCTGTATGGTCAAGAGATATTGGGGTTTAAGCCTGAACTTAATGTTGAAAAAGAGGTCTCAAAGGTAAAAGTTGTAGGGCTTGAGATGTCTTCGGACAAAAAACCTATTGTAGGAGAGGCAACATGTAGAGATACCTCTGTAGGGATGAAGGCTATTTTAAAAAAGCTTGATGAGGTTGAGCATGTAGTAAAAGAGCCTGTCAAGAGTGCTAAAGAGGCACAAGAGAGGGCAGAGGCTATACTTCAAGAGCTTACTATAAGCTCCTCTCTCAAAGGTGAAGTGAAATCTATCGGTATTCCCGATTTGAGACCAGGGATTACTATCTCACTGCAGGGGTTGGGTAAACGGTTTAGCTCTGATTACTATATCCAAAAGGCTGTTCACTCTTTTGGTGAGCAGGGGTATGAGACTACTATTGAGGTGAGGAGAGTTAAAAGATGTTGAGTGAGTCTTCGATGATAACAACAGCAGTGGTTACAAATAACAGAGACCCCGATGATTTGGGGCGTGTCAAGGTTCAATACCCTTGGAGTAGTAGCACTGATGAGTCCTATTGGGCGAGGGTATCAACTCCTATGGCAGGGGACAGACGGGGGTTATACTTTATTCCAGAGGTTGAGGATGAGGTTATTGTGGCATTTATCAATGGTGATACTCAATCTCCTATTGTTATCGGTTCATTATGGAATCAAAGCGACAAACCACCTCAAGATAATAGTAGTGGCAAAAACGATATACGAAAGATTCGCTCTCGTAGTGGACATGAGATTATCTTTGATGATGGAGAGGGAGAGTCAAAATTGGAGATTGTTAGCTCAGCAGGGCATAGAGTGATATTTGATGACTCCAAAGGTAGTGAAAAGATAACAATCAAAGATAGTTCAGGTGGCTCTATTGAGATGGACTCTATAACAAATAAGCTATCTATAAAGAGTGCTATGAAAATCTCTATAGAGGCTACTCAAATAGATATAAAAGCATCAGCAGAGTTGGTTCTACAGGGTGCATTGATAAGGATAAACTAGATGGGTATGCCAGTAGCAAGAGTGGGAGACAATACAGCTCATGGAACTCCACTTAGCCCTGGACCGGGGAGTTCAAATGTGTTAATAGGTGGCAGACCTGCATGGCGTGTAGGGATAGATACTCATATCTGCCCACTTGTCACGGGTACAGTTCCTCACGCTACGGGTTTAGTATTGGTAGGAAGTACCACCGTGCTGATTAATGGTGCTTTTGCTGTAAGAGTAAATGACCAAATTGTGGAGAGTGCGCCTCCAAACTCAATTGTATCTGGAGATGTAACCGTACTGATAGGATAAAATAATGAATAGAAAAATTTTAGGAACAGGTTGGAAGTTTCCCATCAGTTTTGATAGTGGAGAGGTTGAACTTGTAAAAGAGGATGAGGATATAAGAGAGGCTATACTGATTATACTCAATACAGCCACAGGTGAGAGGGTTATGCGTCCCAAATTTGGATGTGGCATCCACAACTATCCCTTTTCAGTTATCAATAGTAGTAATATAATGATGATAGAGAGTGAGATAAGAACAGCACTAACACTATATGAACCAAGAATTACTATTGAAGATATTCGTGTCAAGGTTGATGATAAAGAGGAGGGTAGACTTATGATAAATATTGATTATAGGGTTCAATCCTCAAACAGTCGATATAATATGGTCTATCCATTCTATTTGACAGAGAAAGGATAATCGATGTATAAGAGAGAGATTTTAGAGAAGATAAAAGAGCTACAACCTGCCTATCTACCTAATTGGAATCCTGATACAAAAGACTCTGCGTGGGCAGTAGCAGAGCTGTTTTCTGATATGATGAGTGAGCTAAGAGAGGAGTTTGATAGAGTTCCTCATAAACTATTTGTCTCATATTTGGATAGGTTAGGATATAGTCAAAATCCTCCTCTACCTGCCAAAGTTCCTGTCTCATTTCTCTTGGGTGAAAACTATAGAGGTGGAGGAGTTGTTATTCCAAAATATACAGAGGTCGCTACCAAATCAAAGGTTAGTTTTGAGACAACAGAGGCGATAGTGGCTACATCTGCGAAGTTAACTTCACTTATAGATATTGATGATGAGTATATAACAGATAACTCCAAAAAGGTGATAAGTGGTGAGGAGATGGAGATTTTTTCTCACCAGAAGAGTGAAAATTTTATCTATTTTGGAGATGATAATCTATTTGATATTCATAAGAGAGAGGGGAGTGATGCTGGACTTGAGTTTACTGTTCCTAAAGTTAAAGGTAGTTGGAAATATTTTGGCAAAAATAGAGATGGTAAATTGGGTTGGCTCTCTTTTAAGCATCTAAAAAACGATACTAAATTAAATAAATCGACTCCTTATAGAACAGTCAAAAAGATTATTAATGGTATAGAGAGTTATTGGATTCGAGTAGAGATAGAAGATAATACTCTGCCTAGCTCTTTTGAGATAAATTTTAGTAGTCGCTCCAATATTGATATACTCTTTCATAATAATTCACCTATACTTTTAGATAATACTATCTACCCTTTTGGTCATATGCCACAGATTAATGATATTTTCTATATCGCCTCTAGGGAGGCATTTTCCAAAAAGGGTTTTGAGATTGAAGTTGATTTTGGTATAGATAATAAGCTCCTCTCATGGGAGTATTGGAATGGAAAATCATGGAGAAATCTAGCAGGAGGTAATCTATTTAAATCTCCTATAGATATGACCCCTACAACAGTAAATGGTGAAGAGAACTACTGGATAAGAGTTAGGTTACTAGATAACAGTTCATATGTCACATATAGTTGTAATAGTTCCAAACTAGAGCCAAAGTTTACTCCTCCTACAATCAATAGTCTAAAGATTGATGTCAAGAGGAGAGCAGTAGCTGTAAAACCTAAATATATTTTTCACTATAAAAACCAAGAGTATATAGAGCCTCCTTTTATAAAAAAAGTTGAAGAGGATAAATCTCCTACTCTCTATTTGGGTTTTGATAGAGCTTTTGAATCGGGGCTTCTCTCTCTATATATCAAGATGAAAAATGAGAGTCAGAACTCAAGTAATACTCTAATATGGCAATACTATGAAGATAATAGATGGTTAAATCTAAGCGTCAAAGATGGAAGTAGTGGCTTTTCAAAGAGTGGTTTTGTTCAATTTATTGCACCTATTGGGCAGAAAAGAGTAGATAGATTTGGTCTCTCTAGGTACTGGGTACGAGTAGTATTTAACACCCCTGTTCAAAAGAGGGTAATTGAGGCTATCTATATGAATACAGTTGAGGCTAGAGAGAGTAAAACTATCAATAATCAGCTACTAGGCTCTAGTGATGGTTCAGGTTCTCAAAAATTTACTATCGAAGATATACCTCTATTTGAGCTAAAACTTTGGGTTTTAGAAGCAACACTCCCTGATGGATATGAGGGGTATAGAGATAGATTTGGTGATGGGTATTGGGTGTTGTGGTCTCCTATCCAAAGCTTTGTCAACTCAACTGCATCCCAACGAGTCTATATGGTGGACTCCTCTTTGGGTGAGATTTGTTTTGGCAACAATAGAGAGGGCAAGATACCACCATTAGGTGAGGATAATATCAGAGTTAGCTACCGTATTGGTGGTGGAGCTAGAGGAAATCTACCTGCTAATGAGATTGATACGCTAGTTGATACTGTTGCTTATGTTGATAGTGTTATTAATCATGTCGAATCCTCTGGTGGAGCCGATTTGCAGAGTGTAGAGAGTCTAATGAAAATCGCTCCACAGAGGATAAAACATAGATATAGAGCTGTAAGTGAGGAGGACTACTACTATTTGGTACTAGAGGCTTCAAGTAAGGTGGCAAAGATTTCCGTAGTTTCAAGTAGAGGAGAGGTTAAACTATATATTGTACCCTTCTCCTCAAGTAGTAGACCGACTCCATCACTTGGTCTAATTAGGTTAATAGAGGAGTATATCGGAGGGGTCTCACCTGCTACAGTAGATATTAGAGTTGAGAAACCAAAATACATTGATATTAGTCTAAATATCACTGTGGCTGTTGTAGATTTGGAGTTTGCTTCAACTATTGGAGGGGTTATAAACAAAAAGTTAGACTCATTTCTGCATCCACTGCATGGTGGAGATAGAGGGGAGGGGTGGGAGTTTGGAACTCTGCCTCTTTTGGCTGATTTATATTCGTTATTTGATACTATTGAGGGGCTTGATACTATAGTCTCTCTCGTAGTTACTCTATCTACAGGAGAGAGCTACTCTATAAATCAACAGAAGATGCCTCAATTTGGCAGAGAGAATCTAATATGTAGTGGGACTCATACTATCAATATTGATGGAGGTATATAGATGGGACTAAAAATACCAAATTTAGACAAAAAAGATTTTGACAAACGGATGCAGGAGGTGATGGCAAAACTCCCTGCCTATACAGACAAGTGGAGTGACTACAACTCCTCTGACCCAGGAGTTACAATTATAGAGCTTTTGGCTTGGATAGTAGATGTTAATAGTTACCGTCTCAATAGGGTCAAAGATGAACACTACCTAGCACTGTTAAATCTATTGGGAACTAAACAGTATGAGATAGAGAAAAAAGAGAAATTAGAGAACGAAAATGAATTAGAGAGTAGAGAAGATGAGATAATAGAGGGGTTCAAAGAGCTTAAAAAAGAGATTTCAACCATTTCCAAAGCTGTAACTCTCAAAGATTATGAGTATTTAGCACTACAATACTCCTCTATAGAGAAAGAGTTAAATATCAAGATAGTAAAAGCCAAAGCTAGAGTAGATAGAGAGAAAAATAGAGTCTCTATTATAGTTGTTCCCAAAACAGTTGATTTGAGCGATGAGTTACAGAGGGCTATAAAAGAGTTTTTAGAGCCAAAGCTACTATTGACTACTAAAATAGATATTGTAAAACCAAGTTTTACATCGGTAACTATAGAGGTAAGAGTGCAGACACGCTATGCTGACCCTATCGAACTAAAAAGAGAGATTAACTCTACTTTAGAGAGCTTTTTAGACCCTCTTAGAGGTAATCAAAATTCAAAAGGGTGGGATTTTGGAGAGGATATATATATATCAGATATATATATGACTCTAAATAAGATAAAAGGGATAGATATAATTGACTCTATCTATTTTTGGGATGAGAATGGGAAAAAGAGTACCAAAAAAAGTATAGAGCCAAATCATCTGCCAATATCAGGTAGTCATGTTATTGCTATTAAGAGCATCAATCCTCTAAGGAGTTGTCCATGAGTTTAGAGCAAAAAAAGGAGTATTCACCTCCATTTAGAGTATTGAGTAAACCATATACTTTAGATAAAGAGATAGATACTATTGAGGTTGAGGATATGGTAGTTCTCGATAGTGGTTGTGTATCTCTGCTGGTACTAAAACCAAATGGAGAGTATCAATTCTACTTCCCCTATAGCGACCAAGAGAGGTTTAAAGAGGTGGAGTCTCAAGAGGCTAAAGCACTTTTTGATAAGATTAAATCAAAACCATCCAATCGAGAGAGACCAAGTATAGATAGAGATATAGATATAAGAATTTCCGAAGTTGACTGTTTAGGTAATCTGTGGGTGTTGAGTAGTCAAAATATACTATACCACTTTATCAATCCTCATCTATTCAAATCATATAGATATTCACAACGAACATTTAAGAGTAAAAATAGTAGAACTGTTTGGTCTAATCTATATATTGATTGTGATATTCCCAAGGGAACAGATATATATATCAAGATTATTGTCGGTGAAAAAATCATAAAGTTCAAAAATCTAACCAATATCTTTTTGGGTGATTTGGTAGGTGAGAGTCTCAAATATAGAGTTATACTACATAGTAGTCGTAGTAGAGATTTGACACCTACAGTTAACTCAATTAGGGTTATTACAGATAGAAAATCCTATATAGAGTATCTCCCTGCATACTATAGGAAAGACTCAGATGCACTCAATCGCTATCTCTCTATATTCCAAGATATAATAGGTGAGCTAGAGAGTGAGATAGATAGAAGCCATGAGATGCTTATACCCTCCAAATGTGATAGCAGATACCTAGAGTGGCTCTCATCTCTGTTGGGGTTAAATAGAGACTACCGTTGGAGAGAGGATAGATGGCGTGCTTTTTTAGAGAATGCTCCCTCCTTATATGCAGGATTAGGGACTAAAATTGCTATGCAGGATGCGATAGAGTACTATTTTGAGGAGAGACCTGAGATAGATGATAATAGAGATAATCCATTTGAGTTCTGCGTTAGTTTTAGTGGAGACAAACCGTTAGCAGATAGAGATATAGAGGTGATAGAGTCGATTATATGGGCATTTAAACCTGCTCATACAGTTGGTCGTCTATATGTGGATTATGGGTTGAGTAAAAAGAGAGAGTTTATTGTTGGAGAGAGTATTCTCTCTTATGATACAGAAATAAAATAGAAGGATATATCATGGCTGAAAAATGTGAACTAAATATCAACAATAAGTGTATCGCAAATAACATCCCAAAACGAAATAACTACTTCAAGGGGAAACGGATAAGTGCAGAGGATTTGACACTAGAGCAGAGATATTATATTGATAAGATAAAACGGATACATGGTGAGCTAATAGGGTATGGGATTGTTGATGGTTTGACAATTAGTGAGATTCACAAAGATACAAAAAAGATTAAATTAAACCAAGGTATAGGTATTGATAGCTGTGGGAATCTTCTCGCTCTATATAGAGATAGAGTTTTTGATTTACCAGAAGAGGAGCTTAATGAGGGTGACTATATCTATCTCAAATATGTGGAGAGAGGTAGTAGTAGAGTAGCGAGGGGGGATGGTGACTCCTGTAGTGAGGAGTGCTGTTATAATCATATTGTCGAAGATATGGAAATCTATATCGACAAGAGAGAGTTGAAGCTAGAGGCAGATAGTATCTGTGTAGATAGAAAAAGTATTGCTATAGAGAGAGAGGAGCTACTACGAGAGTTGAACTACTCTGAAGCGATAGATATAGGGGAGTTGACAAGAGAGGTATATAGACCTAGTCTTTCGTTAAAAAAGAGAAATAGATTGCGTGATAGGTTGATGCTTTTGAATAGAATAGAGGAGGAGACACCACCTTTTTTACTATTAGGAAGGTATGTGAAGAGTAGAAACAGAGGTATGATTGATACATCCAATAGAACCTATCTCTATACCAATGCTCAACTCTCCAAACTCCTATGTCAAATGAGCCACCATCATGTTAGTAGTCTCAATGGAGAGGTAGGTGATGTCTCTGCTATCTCCTCTATCAACACCATTAAGCCTAACTCTAGTGGAGCATTTGAGATTGTAGCTGGTAATAATATCTCTATTACTAATGAAGATAGCAAGTTAAAAATTTCTACAAGAGGAGGTTTTCACAAAGAGCATCTAATCTCTCTCTCTGCTGGAGACTCAAAAGAGTTCGAACACAATAGAGGGACTTTTCCCACTGTAGATATATATAGGAGAGTTGCCAAGGTTGAAGCCGAGGAGGAGAGTTCAATTAATCAAAAAGGTGCTTATCTAAAAATTGAACTAGAGGAACAGGCAAGAGCCTTGGATATGGAGTTTGAGGATTTTATGGAGATGAATAGTAATCCAGAGCCTATTCCTATCTCTACTCATCATAAAAATAGGTCTGTAAAAAGGATACTAAGAGAGAGTAATGTCTATAATGTATCACCCCAAGTTGTAAAGATACTTGATAAAAAAGTAGACTACTATAGAGATACAATATATCTACTACCTGAATATAGTTATGAGAAGGTGATAGGAGAGGAGAGTTATATCAAGATTATTCATATAGATAGAAATATCGTTAGGATAGAAGATATAAGAGCGAAATATGGTGAGACTTCTACAGAGAAGCTTCACTATCTAGTTATACTCAATACATAAAGTGCTGATATGTTGCTCAAAACTCCCTCCAAATCCCAAAAACAGATTAAGAAAAAAGAGAGCAAAAAGAGACCAAAACTCTCCAAAGAGAAGAGAAAGAGAGCTATAAAAAGTCCTACTATTGAGCAACATCACTCAAAACAAGAGAGTCCAAAAAGAGTAGAGACAACTCCTCTAAAGCTAAGAAAAGAGGAGAGTAAAAAGAGGATAACTCTAAAGGGTAACTCCATTGAAGCTATCACTACTTTTGCAGACTCTTCGGCTTCTGATATTGCCAAAATTTATCCTATCTTGGGTGATAGCCTAAATCAAAAACTAGCCCAAGAGCAGAAACAAGAGGCAAAAACTATACCAAAGCTAGTTGTAAAAACTAGTGCCAATCAGATTAAACTCCCTCCCAAAAAGGGGATAACAGCTACTAAAAAGATTGAACAAAAAGAGAGATTAACAGAATCTGAACCACCCCAAATAGTTGCTAAACCACACCAAGAGCCATCAAAACCTCCAAATAATAGTAAAATTACCAAAGAGATACTAAAAAAAGAGCCAATAGGTGGTTTTTTGAGTTGGCTAAAGAGTAGTTTTGGTAGTTTTATGAAAAGTATTAAGACCAAAGATAAAAAGGTCAATACCTCAGCAGGTAAAACACCCTCTATAGCAACAGTTGGAAAAGCGAATCCAAATCGTATAAAAGAGAACCACACCACATCTAAAAAAGCTGTAGAGAGAGAGCATATAGAGTTCTCTAAAAATATTATGGATGATAACTCCCAAGAGAGGATAAAGCCAAAAGAGGTCAATGAATCAAGAGCTGTTTTGCTTGATAAAGAGTTGAAATCAACAGTCACAACAGCTCAAAATAGTGATATGCAGGAGTATCTATCTATAGAGCTATCGGATGATGTTCGTAAACATGCAGATGAGTTACTACAACCAAGTATCCAAAAACATACAGAGAGTCTAAAACAAGATACCAACAAGATTTCAAAACAGAGAGAGAGTGAGAAACAAAAAGAGATTAAAAAGAGCCAAGAGAGAGTTTTCAATCTCAATAAAAAAGCAAACCAAGAGCAAGAGAGTATAATTGTAGCTCGTAGAGATAAGATTGTAGTTGAACAGAAAAAGGGGTTAGATACTGCCCACAAAGAGATTGAAGATTTTAATAAAAAAGCAGATACCAAACAGAAGCAGACAAAACAGGAGGTTGATAGTAGAGTCAAAAAGGCAGATAGTGATGCCAATATGGAGATTAAAAAAGGTGAAAATCAAGCGAGAGAGATAAAAAAGAGCAAAGAGGCAGAGGCAGAGAGTAAAAAAAGAGAACTAGAGAAAAAGCAAAAAGATAAAAGTTGGTGGGATAGAGCCGTCGATGTGGTCAAAAGTGCTATCAAGAGTCTAACGGATGCTATAGACTCTATATTTTCTGCTCTTCGTTCTCTAGTCAAAAAGGCGATAGAAAAAGCCAAAAAGTTAGCAGTAGCTGTTATCAACAAAGCTCGAACTTGGATAGTCGAGAGGTTGGACTCTTTTAGGAAATGGGCAAAATCTATGGTAGATAAGTATCTCAAATCCTACTTTCCAACCCTAGCAAAAAAACTAAATCAGGCGATTGACAAGGTAGTAGATGATGCGACCAAGGCAGTAAATGCTGTTGCTGATAGTATGATTAAGGGTGTTGAGGCACTAGCCGATGCTCTTAGTAAAACACTAGACAAGGTTCTCTCTGTTTTCCAAGTAGCTCTAAAGGGTGCTATTGGGATAACAGGTGCTATCTTGACAGGAGATTTCAAAGAGGCACTAAAGATAGCTATCCAATCCACTTGTGATATTTTGGGAATAGACTCAAAAACTATTTTTGATTTTCTAAATCGTGCAGGTAAAGAGGTGATGAAGATTCTAAAATCACCTGCTAAATTTTTCAATAATCTAGTATCAGCAGTAGGAAAAGGTATCAAAAATTTCCAAAAAAATATCAAACAGCATCTCATCTCTGGTCTGATAGGTTGGCTAACAGGTACACTGTCCAAAGCCAAGATTACACTACCTGACAAATTTGATTTCAAAGGAATCCTATCTCTAGTCATGCAGATTACAGGAGTGAGTTATGATAGTATCAAGGCGAAGATTATCAAAAAATATCCAAACTCCCAAAAAATCTTTGATAAGGTAGAGGGAGGCATAGAGAAGATAGAAGAGGGGATAGGAAAAGCCAAAGAGGGTATCGAGCTAATCAAAGAGATAAAAAAAGAGGGTGTAGTTGCTGTCTTATGGAAAAAAATCAAAGAGAAGATAGGGGATTTAAAAGAGACAGTATTCTCTGCTATTCGCAATTTTATTATGGTATCGGTTATCAAACAAGGAGTCACTTGGCTATTGAGTCTACTCAACCCTGCTAGTGCAATTGTTAGAGTGATAAAGCTTCTCTTTGATTTTGTAATGTTTCTAGTCGAAAAGTTTACACAGATAAAAGATTTTGTACTCTCTGTATATAACTCCATCACAGCCATAGCATCAGGAGCATTAGCCAAAGCATCAAAAGCTGTAGAGGATGCTCTAGCAAAAAGTCTACCTGTTATCATTAGTCTATTTGCTACTATATTGGGTCTAGGTGGAATCGGTAAAACTATACAGAAACTTATCAAAAAAGTCTCTAAGCCTGTTGACAAGGTTATTGATAGGATAATTGAGCGTGTAGGAAAATATCTCCAAAAGATGGGTAAAAAAAGAGCCGAGAGGAAAAAAGGAAAAGAGAAAAAGCGAGTCAAAAAAAGAAAAATAGACAAAGCATTAGGCAAAAAACTCACCTTTTCAGTGGCAAAAGAGAGCCATTCACTATGGATTACAACCATAGGAAAAGTGATAAAGGTGATGGTCGCAAGTGAGAAATCTCCTATTGAAGATAGATTAAGAGATTGGAGAGATAAAAGATTAAAAGAACTAGATAAAGATAAGCAAGAAGAGGCTAAGGGATTGATTGAAAAAGCAGAAGGATTAAGAGATAAAACAGTCGAAAAAGCCAAAGAGGAGGAGATAATTACTAATGCTATTTTATCGGATAAAAAGATAACAGTAGATGAGACAAAAAAGGAGAAGATAGCAGAAGAGACAACAGTTGACAAAGAGGAAGAGCTACAGCTAGTTATGATAAAACTGTTTGAGATTTTTGGATATGACTTGGCTGATGTGCTAATCTTATATAGGAAGTATATCAAAGAGAGAAACTGTGAAGAGGTCAAGGAGAAGACTCTTAATAAATTAATAATAGAAGAATTTAATAAAATATATGAGAAAGCACCTCAAGCAAAAATTGAAATAGATGATTTGGCACATAAGATAGTTAATTCATTACAAGGGAGTGTGGTAAAAGAAGCATCTATAAAATCTAAAAAAAGAGCTATGGAAAAAATTATAAATGATTATTCTGGTGACCCTTCTAAAATTAAAGATTTGGCAAGGAATACGATTATTGTTTCTGATGATAAAATTGGTGATGTGATAAAGAAATTGATTGAAAATAGGGCAAGAGTGAAGAGGGTTGATGGAGATGTTGACCCTTTAGGTTATAGTGGAGTTAATTCTAAGATAAAAACTAAATCAGGAATTTGGGGAGAGATACAAGTTAACACACCTGAGATGATTTATGCAAAAGAGTCTGAAGAGGTGGCACGGAGACTGTTAGGAGATGAACAATATGATAAAATTGCTAAAAAGACAGGTATAAAAGGTGGTTTGGGGCATAAGTTTTATGAAGAGTGGAGAGTATTAAATCCAAAATCAACTGAAGCACAAGAGATTGCTAAAAAAAGTAAAAAATATTACGAAAATATAAGGAAAATGAATGCCAATTAATAAAGGTAAGAAGTTTGCTGAAAACGATGTATATGTAGATTATCCATTTGAGGAAGTTATGTTTCGATGGAGTCATGTTTTAGAAAAAGTATATAGAAAGTTCTATGGGAAAGAAGAAGAAAAAGAAACTATTTTATATGATAATCCCTTATTTAATGAGGCTTTACGCTTTGGAGATGAGATAACTTATAATGAATATATTATAGGAAAGTTACCCGATGAGTAGTTTAATAAGAGAGAGCAGAAGGACAAAAAGATTAAGAAAATATCATAAAGCTCTTAAATTTTTAACTGAAATTTCGGTATAATATAGTTATCTTTTATTTATAATAGTTGGTTGTAGTGACAAGTTGGCGTTTGCAGTGTATTGCTGTGAGAAGAGCATAGAGTTAAATCATAAGACTGTTAGTAGTGAAGTAGGGAAACAGACCTGAAGCAGAAGTTGTTCTTAGTTTGTGAGTTGGCTTTTACGAGTCCTATTTTCTCATTGACTGTTTTCGACCCAAAGTGGATGAAGAGACATAACGAAAAGCGAAATAAGTACCAACTAGAATAAGAGGTTTAGGAGGGTTATCCCTCCTGCTTTGATTTTAGAAACTTAAAATCCTCATCACTAAAAATATCTCCACTCTTATCAAACTCCTCTTTTAAGGCTTTGACAATATGTTTCTCTCCTATCTTGACCTCTTCACTAATAGCTAAAAATGCAGAATATAGAGCTATATTTCGGATATTTGCTCCACTAAGTTTAAATCGTTTAGCAAGAAGTGTAAAATCTATATTGTGATTACTCTGTAGATTAGATTTAGGGAGAACCTTGTGCCAAATCAGCTCTCTCTCATAGGCATTTGGTATAGGGAAATCGACGATAAATCGTAATCGTCTCAAAAATGCTTCATCTATATTCTCTTTGAAATTACTAGCTAGGATAACTATCCCCTCATACTCCTCAATCTTCTGTAGCAGATAACTCACCTCGATATTGGCATATCTATCATGTGACTCTTTTACCTCTGTTCGCTTTCCAAATAGAGCGTCAGCCTCATCAAAAAATAGTATAACATCCAACTCAGATGCCAAATCAAATAGAGTAGATAGATTTTTTTCAGTATCTCCGATATATTTACTAACCATTTTCGAGAGTTCTATCTTATACAGTTCAACTCCTAGTTGATTGGCTAGGATAGATGCACCCATTGTTTTTCCTGTACCAGATGCACCCGAAAATAGCAGACTAATTCCTCTACTTTGAAAAAAATTACTATAACCCCACTCATTAAAAACCCTGTTTTGATACTTGTAGTGGGTGATAATATCTTGGAGTTGCTCTTTCTGTTTTTGAGGAAGGATAATATCATTGATAGTATGAGAGGATATTATATGTTTGGCATGTTTAGAGAGCCGTTGTGATACTTTGGAGTATCGATATGTGCCACCCTCTTTTTTGATGCTATAGAAGATTTGTCTTTTTGGCATCTCTATTGGTCTCCATATCGTCTCTGTAGAGAAGAGAGTAAGCCATGCAAACTGTTCTAATTGAGCAAATAGTCTCTCCTCTTTTCTATTTTGTGACTCTAAAAAAGTATCAAATGACTCAAAATATAGGAGTACTCCACTCAATAGAGCATCCCTAATTAGTTGAGGGAGAATCATCTCTAACTCCTCCTCTTTGAGAGCCTCTTTTGTATCTATAACTAGTAGACCAAATCCAAAGTGTGAAGCTATATTTAGAGCCTCTTCTCTTCTCTTTTTATCCGAGTAGCCATAGATATTTATGATAAAACGCTTTGAGTTATCTACACTTGATTGGATAAAGTCTATAGCTTTTGAGTCGCTATCTATTATATGATGAGGTTTAATTAGTTGAGAATAGGGTGCTAATGTTCCCTCTATATGAATATCCCCAAGTAGGTAGTTTCTAACAGAGGGGGAGACTCTAAGAGGTTGTTGAAACAGTAGCTCCTCATCACTATTAGGAGTAGATTTGATAAGAGATAAAATAGTAAGTTTAGAGGGTCTAATAAAATATTGATATAACTCTTTTTCATATTGAGGTAATAGTAGTACAAGAAGTTGAACTGTAGGATAGGGTCGGTTTAAATCATCTTGTATATAGGCATAGATTTTCTCATATTTACTATAAATTTCAGGAGCAAATAGAATAAGTAAGATATCTACCTCTAATGAGGTTAATTGAAGCTTCTCTTTGAGCCTATCTAGCATCTCTAAATCTATAGCAAATTCATCTCTATGGAGCAACTCCTGTAGTATCTCTCGACTATTGCTATTGAGAGTATGAATTTTTTTTTCCAATATATCATCTAGCTTTTTAAATGAGTTCATTCTCTATATCCTTTTGGATATTATACTCTTTGTCATTTGAAAATATAGCTATTTGGGTAGCCTAAAGTGATATTAAAATATAATATCACAGTTTAAAATACCAAATATAGGGAATAGATATGAATACCACTGCAACATTTATCTCAAACGCAATTATTGACCATATTTTTGATGTTAGACATAGTTCATATCATCAGCTCAAAGAGATTTTTGGAGTAGATATATTAGATGAACTCTCTAATTATCTAAGAAGAGAACAGGATGAGAAATTTCAGGAGAGAGTAGATGAGTTACTAGAAGATAGCAATATAGAGAAAAAAATAGCAGAGCTTGTTGCAAGAGGCTCTATTTTTAGCAAAAGTAGTCGTAGTAGTCATAGCAAATCAACTCTATGTAAACTTTTTTATGGAACAAATAGAGAACCAAATGATGCCAATGACCACTCAAAGGGGTATGGAAACAGAAGAGCTAGAGAGTTATATACAGGAACTTGTACGGTATCAATACCCAAGACACATAAAAAGGGGCAGATAAAGGGGTCTTTGTGGCAAAAGCTCATTCAGTGGGATGCCTCTTATGGAGATTTGGAGTTAAAAGAGACTCTACATCTACAAGAGGGGGAGTTTTGGGATAGAATCAATGAACTTTTTGCTCCTCTCGTATCAGAAGAGAAACAAGCACTAATTTTTATACATGGATATAATACTTCATTTGAAGAGGCATCTATTCGTGCTGCACAATTAGCTGTTGATTTGGCTCACCCTGGGATAACAGCCTTTTTCTCTTGGCCATCAAAAGGTAAGCTTTTAGGTTATCTCTCTGATGAGGCATCAATTCAATACTCTGAGGAGTATATTGCAGATTTTTTGACCAAGTTTGCTAAACATACTGAGGTAGAGAGGATTCATATCATTGCACATAGTATGGGCAATCGTGGACTTTTGGAAGCTATCAATATTATACACAGAAGAAGCCCAGAGATAGCATTTGGACAAATCATCTTGGCTGCTCCTGATGTAGATGCTGATGTATTTCATCAAAAAGCAGAGGCTTATACTTTGGTCTCTGAACAGACTACTCTTTATATATCATCAAAAGACAAAGCAGTACATGCTTCGGAGTGGATTCACTCCTACTCCAGAGCAGGGTTTACTCCACCTGTAAGTGTTGTCAATACTATAGATACTATCAAAGTAGAACAGGATGTTGACCTACTACAGTTAGGACATGGATACTTTGCAGAGCATAAAGGTCTGCTAGAGGATATGTCAAAACTGATGAGTACCAATCTACACGCCGAATATAGAGACAAACTCTCTACAGAGATAACAAAAGATACATCCCAAAGATATTGGAAATTAAAAGTCTAATTATTATCTTTGGAAAAGACTACCAACAGCCCAGAGACAATAACCAATGCAATCCCCAAAAATGTCCAAATATTTGGGATTGGGTCTCCTAGTGCTATACCTATAATAAGTGCAAAGACGATATTGGAGTAGCTAATAGTCCCTACAATTCCTGCTTTTGTCAACTCATAGGCTTTTGTCATCAAGACCTGTGAGGCAGTAGCAGAGATACCCATAACTAATACATAGAGCCATATAATCCCATCAGGCATAACAAATTCAGCAAACATAAACTCCAAACTAGCAGGAGGGGTGATATGTGGTGCAAGTAGCATCAAAATCACAGGGGCTACCGTACCAACCCCCATAAAACTCATTACAATAGCACGAGTATCATAGTAGGCTCGAAGTTCACGAATAGAGGTATAAGCCAATGCCGCACCTATGCCTGAAAAGATACCCAACATATCATATTTATCAAATGTACCACCTTCGGGTTGAGCGATAAGAACAATCCCCATAAATCCCATTACAATAGCTACTATAGCCCATCCATTTAATTTTTCATTCAAAAAGATATAAGCAAAAATTGCTACAAATATAGGAGATGTTTTATTATAAGTAACAGCCTCACCTAGTGGAATATATGCAATAATATAGAAATAAGCCAAAAGAGCCACAAATCCCATAGTTCCACGAAATAGAAGTAGTAGAGGTTTTCCCCCTATCTGTTTGAGTGGTGATTTGTAGATAGCAAACCCTACCAATGCAACACCAAATACATTTCTAAAAAATGTCACCTCCACAGGTGGTAAAACTTGGCTAACAACCTTTGCAAATCCACCCATTATAGCAAATGAGAGAGATGCCAATAGCATAAATAGAACACCTCTATCTATGCCCAATATATATTTTTTCAAATATGACCTTTCTGATTTTTCGGAACTATATCATATTTGGGTACAAAACTCTTTTAATAGCTATTGCTCTTAATCTAAATTTAAGTTATTTATGTGAGAATATTGTTTTTTTATATTTAATAACTTAAGGCAAACAGATGAATACAGAGTGGTTTATAGAGTATGATAATGGTAAAACAGCAGGTCCAATTTCGACATCAGAAGCAAAAAAATATGTAAAAGATGATAATAGTGGTTTTGCATGGAAAGAGGGTTTTAGTGATTGGAAAGCTATGAGAGATGTAGCAGAGCTTCAACCAAGAACTAATAGTTTATATGGAGGAAAAGGTTTGACACCACCACCATCAAGAGCTATGGGTGTAGCTTTTGAAAAAGCAGATGAGATTGATTATAAGATATTTGGTGAAGATATACAGTATGTAGAGGTAGAGCTTGACCCACATGAGTCTGTAGTAGCAGAGGCAGGGTCTATGATGTACAAAGATAGTGATATTGTTATGGATACTATATTTGGGGACGGTTCAGGCTCAAAAGCAGATAGTGGTGGTTTTTTTGATAAGTTAGTAGGTGCAGGAAAGAGATTGATTACTGGTGAGAGTCTCTTTACTACGGTATTTACTCATGAGGGAGAGGGCAAAGCCAAACTAGCTTTTGCAGCACCTTATCCTGGGAGAATTATCCCTGTTGACCTTTCGAAAATATCAGATGGTACACTTATCTGTCAAAAAGACTGTTTCTTAGCAGCAGCCAAAGGGGTCTCTATAGGTATTCACTTTCAAAGAAAGATATTAACAGGACTCTTTGGAGGTGAGGGGTTTATTATGCAGAAACTAGAGGGTGATGGTATGGTATTTATCCATGCAGGTGGAATGTTAAAAGAGATAGAGCTAAAAGCAGGTGAGACTATACATCTCGATACAGGTTGTTTAGTTGCTATGGAGCCTCAGGTAGAGTTTGACCTAGAACAAGCAGGTGGAATCAAAACAGGTCTATTTGGTGGAGAGGGATTCTTCTTTGCTAGATTACAAGGTGAAGGGAAAATATGGATACAGTCTCTACCATTTTCACGATTGGCAGGTAGAATGTTGTCTGCGGCACCTCAAAGAGTAGGCAATAGTGATGTTGGTGAGGGTTCTGCTCTTGGGGCGATTGGAGATATGGTAATGGGGAGTAGGAATTAATCCTACTCTATATAGTGAGTCCCTAGACTCTCTTTGCGTTTTAGTGCAGCCTCAACAATTGCAGAGGCTGTATTGAGTCTAAGCTCTAGTAGTCGTCCTATATCTCTATTTTTCATATCATAGATGATATTTTTTGCTTTTAGTAGAGATTTTTTTGTTCTAATAATCCCTATATCCTCCCACATGATTTTCCTCAATCTATCTTTGTACTCATCATCATTTTCATGATGGACGATAGTTTTATATTTTTTGTCAAAAATTGGTAGAGTAGTTTTAGTATGCTGTTTTGATAATATATGTTCTACGGCTCTTTTGGCAAAAACAACCCCCTCTAGTAGCGAATTTGATGCGAGGCGATTAGCGCCATGAACACCTGTAGATGCGGCTTCACCTACAACATATAGACCCTCTATCCCCTCTACACAACCATCTGTATCTGATTTGATTCCACCTACTGCATAGTGAAATGCTGGAGAGATAGGGACTCTATCTTTTGGAAAGTTATAACCTATCGCTTCAAAGCTTTTTGTAATATTTGGAAAACGCTTGTGAAACCAACCACTCTCAAACATAGAAAAGTCCAAATATACCTCTTCACCTGTTTTTCTCTTGTGGTCAAATATTGCACGGCTTACTATATCACGACTAGCTAACTCTCCTCTCTCATCATAATCAAATAGAAACCGTCTACCATCCTCTGCTACTACAAAAGCACCCTCTCCTCGCAAAGCTTCGGTCAGAAGTAGTTTTCTCGCAAATGGTGTTTTGACAAATACGGTAGGGTGGAATTGCATCATCTCCATATCAGCTAACTCTATCCCTTTTTCTACACATATTCCGTGAATATCCGAAGAGACTGTTCGTGAGTTTGTATTGAACTGATATAGAGAACCAACCCCACCAGAGGCGATAATTATATCATCTGCATAGATGGTCTCATGTCTATGGTTTACTAATGCTTTGACCCCAAAACATCTACCATCCTCTATAAGCAGGTCATATACTAGAGTGTTTCTCTGTAGCATATGTTGATTCTCTACCATCATAAAATAGTGCATATATCGCCCAGTTGCATCCCCTCCTGCGTGAACAATTCTCTCTGCTGAGTGGGCGGCCTCTTTGGTGTAGAGTAGATTTCCACTCTCATCACAATCAAACTCCATACCTCTACTGATAATATCTTTGGTTGTCTCAATAGATGTACGACTCATTATCTCAACAGCTTTTTGATTATTGTGAAATGCTCCTGCTATCATTGTATCTGCTACATGTAGTGGGATGTCATCTTCTCCTAAAGCTGTCACCATGCCTCCTTGAGCATAAAAGGTATTACACTCCCAAGGAATATCTTTGCAAACTACTAAAACATTTTTGCTTTTTGGTAGATTCATAGCAGCGTATAGACCTGCTGCACCTGCACCGATTATCAATATATCATACTTTTTCACTTCCATTACCCTTTTTTATTCGATAAAACCGAATCTACATCTGTGACCCAATAAGGGTCAGCCTTGTATCCACATCCAGATAGTAACAAAAAGCAAAAAGATGTTATAATCAACAGATGAAAAGTGCTAACTCTATTATTTCCCATATACTTCACCTACCTCAATTCAAAACACTTAAGAGTCACTACTGTTATCAAAAGTTTATCTCACTTCTTGCCCCAAGATTTCAAAAGGCAATAGCCTTTGTTTATATGCGTCAAGAGATTCTATTTGTTGCATTATCTCACCCTGGGTTCAAAATGGAGCTTAATTATAATAAAGATTTATTAAAAAATCTTTTAACCATGTTAGCAAAACAGGATGAGAAGTGTAAAAACCTAAAAGTGAGTAAGGTAGTGCTATTTAACTCCAAGCACAATAGCATAATAAAAGAGAAGAGTATAGAAGATACAGTTCCTCACTATGAGGAGATGTCCTTTGGGGAGTTTGAGATTAATAGTGAAGATGAGGATTTAATAGAGGCTTTTGAGAGGATTAGAGAGTCTATTGAAAATCAAATATAAGGAAAAAAGATGATATATTTTATAGGAGCAGGTTCAGGAGACCCCGACCTCATAACTATCAAAGCCCAAAAAATATTAAAAAAAGCTGATGCAGTTCTATATACAGGCTCACTTGTACCAAGAGAGGTTTTGAATTGGTGCAAGGATGATGCTCTCATAGTAGATTCACAAGGGATGAGATACCCTGAAATATTTGCATTTTTAGAAGAACATAGAGACAAAATAGTAGCAAGAGTCCACACAGGTGACCCCTCTTTGTACTCGACTATTGCGAAACAGATAAGTTTTCTAAAAGAGAGAGGGATAGAGTATGAGGTTATAGCAGGAGTTACAGCATCTTTTGGGGCTAGTGCTAGTTTGGGGATAGAGTATACTATCCCTGCTGTCTCTCAAACTCTCATTATCACTAGAATAGAGGGACGAACTCCAAATCCTGAAAAATTAGAGAATATCTTGGCTTGTAAAAACTCCTCTTTGGTCTTTTATCTCTCGATAGGACTAATAGAAAAACTAAAAAACAAGGCTTTGGAGATGGGTTATAGTCCTGATACTCCATGTTGGGTAGTTGAAAAAGCCACATGGAGAGATGAAGCTATCTACAAAGGAACAATATCAGATATAGGAGAGAAAGTTTCACATATCAAGGGGATTGCACTTATACTTTTTGGGGATTTTCTCTATCAGGAGGAGAGGGAAGAGTCGCAT
>CAZSHP010000014.1:0-31505 GCA_964606545.1 uncultured Sulfurovum sp.
CCTCATCAAAATCTTGACCAATTTCTATCTCTAAGTTTTTTTTCTTTAGTAATCTATTTACCTTTTTACTAATATGCAAATCTTTGAAATCCAAAATAGCATAGTTTTTTTGAATTTCAGGCATTATCAATACATCATCCTCATGTTCCATTGTAACAGCTATAAATCCTGCTTTTGCTTGTGCTACATAGAATTCAGGAGAAAAATCATCACTCCAGTAGTAGTGTTTTTGCATATCATCATATATATCTTCTCGTATCTCATCTATCAAAATATCCTCATAATCAATATACTCAATAGGATAATCTAGTGTAAAGATAAAAGGTTTTCCACTATAGATTTTTATATCATCAAGGGTTGAGAGATTGACTTGTTTAGATGTATCATATACAAGTTTCCAATATATATTATTATCAAATTTAAACTCTCCAATTGTAGTCAATCCTACCTTTCTTTTGTGTGCTTCATAGGCACGATTGTTAGTTTTGTTGATAGATGTCACTAAGATTGGGTATATCTTGTTCATTTCAACTCTTGCCATATTAAACAGAGTTTCTAACATTCCTGAACCTTGTACACTCTCATCAATACAAATACCACCATAGAGACATGAGTTTTGAGTAGTTAAAGTTTGACCAAGATACTCCCATCTATCTAAATCCTTCATCATAAACTCAAATCTCTCCCACCGAGACCAAAACTCCCAAGAGCCAACCATTATATACGCCAAAACTCTATTTTCATTTTTAGCGATAAATAGACCATCCTCTAGGGTTGCAAGTTCCTCTAAATCTCCTTTTGAGATATTTACTCTCAATATGTTATCCATATTATATTTTGCGTGAAGTTTTAGAGTAGAGTCTATATCACAAAGTTCAGCCTGTTTTAATTGCATTTTTTAGCTCCTATCATCTATAATTCAACCCCTTGTTCCCTCTTTTTACTAACCACAATATCTATCTCATAAGGGTCAATAAATAGCTCCTTTTTATACGCTTCAATGGCATATCGTCCAATCATTGCCGCATTATCAGAACAGTACTCTAGTGGAGCAGTGTGTAGAGTTTTATCAAACTCATTACATAGCTTCTCATACGCCTTACGAATATAGAGATTGGCACTAGCTCCACCCACAATAGCAAAATCTCTAATCCTCTCCTCTTTGAAAACTTTTTTGCTCTTTTGGATTAGATGAAGTTTGACAGCCTTTTGAAAAGAGGCAGAGACATCACATCTATCCTGTTCGCTCATCCCCTCTGCTCCACCTAGCTTTTCTATAGTTAGTCTTACAGCATTTTTGAGTCCAGAGAGTGAAAAGGCTATGAGCTTGGAGTTTCGTAATGGCACAGGAAAATCGAAACGGTTCTCATCCCCACTTAATGCAAGTCGTTCGATAATCGCACCCCCTGGGTAGCCTAGCCCCATCATCTTGGCAGTTTTATCAAAGCTCTCACCTACACTATCATCCATAGTAGTAGCCAATATAGTCATCTTATCCAAACTCTCCACACGGATAATCTGAGTATGTCCTCCTGAAATCAAAAGAACAAGCAGAGGTAAAATCTGCTCTTTGTCAATAAATAGTGAATAGATATGACCCTTTAGGTGATGAACAGCCATTAGTGGTATCTCTTTGGTTACAGCTATGGTCTTTGCCATAGCAATCCCCTCTAGTAGAGTCACTCCAAGCCCTGGTTGATTAGTTACGGCTACAGCTTTTAGTCTATCAAAATATGGTTTACAATCCTCCAATATATTGGGTAAATCTATTGCATGTAGTCGAGAAGCTAACTCTGGCACAACCCCACCATAATGAGCGTGTTGTCTCTCTTGACTGATTTTCTTATGAAAAACTAATTGGTTGTTCTCTATTTTTGTTATTGCTATTGAGCTATCATCACAGCTTGACTCTATACTTAGTATCATTAATTCTCCAGTATTGTTACTATTTTTTTCATTATAAGTATATAACCTTTATTAGTTTGTGATTTGTTGAATAAAAAGATTAATTTATTATTTTGAGGTCGATTTCTCCCTTTTAACTTTTGGGTTTTACTTTTAGATTTTAAGAAAAAATAGTACAATACCGAGGGGAAAAAAGATGATAAAAAGATTATTAATAATAGGATTTACTATAGCTCCTATAATGGCAATTACAATAATTGAGCCTGTTGATATAGCATCAAAGCCAAATGGAAACAGTAATTTACTAGATATAGGTTATAGTAACTCTACAGGGAATTCAGACACAAGCAGATTAAATCTCAAACTATTAAGTGATTACTCGACTAAGAAGAGTTACTCATTTATAGTAGGTGAATATAGTTATGGAAAATCGGATGGAAAAGAGAACATAAATAAGTATTATATTCACACTCGTATGCTAAGGCAACTCTACAGAGAACATATTTGGGAGATTTTTGGACAGATTGAGAACAATAGGTTTCAAGACCTATCCCTAAGACAACTAATAGGAGCAGGGGTTAGATTTAAGTTGTTAAAGTATCTATATTTTGGTAGTGGAGCTATGATTATTGATGAAAATTTAAAGAATTCAAACTCCAAACAGTTCTCAAGGGGAAATATATATATAGCATACAGAGATGAGTTTAATTTAAATGTCCCACTCAAAGTAGTCTACACAGGATATTATCAACCTGCAATAAGAGAGATTAGTGACTATCGTATTTTACAAAATATTACTCTAACTATTCCTATTACAGATAATATAGGTCTAAATTTCAAATTGGAACACGCTTATGATTCGATACCACCTCTTGGTATTGAAAAGAGCGATTTATCACAGAGTACATCTCTGTTATATAAGTTTTGACTATAGAAGGATGATAGTTTTCAATATCATCCTAATTTTAACCTATATATGCCCTAACATCCCTATCTATCTCTATAATCTCCCCTATATCTCTAGCTCTAACAGTCTCAAATTTTTTATAAGCATCCAAAACCATTCTACCCATTCCAAAAAAATCACACTCATCTCTCTCAAACTTTTTAATCGCCTCTTCGTTGGCTGAATTGACTACTACTCCTAGATGTGGATTATCTAGTAGATGCTGTTTTATCTCCCAAATAGGGTATCTCTCACTTGTGATGGGTAAAAACTCTATTGAACCCATTTTTAGTAAATCTACAGGGGGTAAAATCTCATCTTTGACTTTGCTATTTAGGGCAAAAGCGATGGGTAACTTCATGTCTACTCCTGCAAAATGGGCTGTGGTTGAACCATCTGTAAACTCAACTAATGCGTGGATAATGGATTTTTTCTCTATAAATGCATCTATATTGGAGGTATCAAATAGCCATTTTGCCTCTAGGAGTTCAAATAGTTTATTTGTCATGGTTGCTGAATCTATGGTGATTTTATTTCCCATTGACCAATTTGGGTGTTTGAGGGCTTGAGAGAAGGTGGCTCTTTGCATATCATCTATATCCCAATCTCTAAATGCCCCACCACTTGCTGTAACATAGAGTTTTGAAAAGGGGCGACTACTCATTAGATACCATAGACCAAAGTGTTCGCTATCTATGGGGACAATCTTGCTCATATCTATAAACTCACCTGCGACTACAAGAGACTCTTTGTTGGCTAGGGCAACTTTGCGTCCTAACTCTATCGCTTTTAGTGTAGGTGCTAATCCTGCGTAACCTACAAGTGCATTTACTACTGTTGGGCTTGTTGTCTGCTCCAATAACTCTACTATTCCACTCTCTCCACAAAAGACCTTTGAGTGGTCTACTCGGGATTTATCGGCACAATTAGCGATTGCTACAAATTTGGGGTTATAGAGAGCTATCTGTCGATTTAAAAGCTCTATATTTCTACCTGCAACTAGAGCTTCTATCTGGAGGTTGTAGCGTTTGGCAATCAGTAGGGTATTGACTCCAATAGAGCCAGTAGAGCCTAGAAGGACTATTGATTCCATACTATATAGCCCTTAGGATTATAAGCATAATAACAGCACCAAATAGATACCCATCAACTCTATCAAGAACTCCACCATGCCCTGGTAGAATAGTTCCACTATCTTTTACCCCTGCTTCTCGTTTTAGATAACTCTCAAATAAATCTCCAAATATAGAGGATATTGCTGTCACCAAAGAGACCATAAAACTAGTTGGGAGAGTATCCATATCCATATAGTATGCAAACATCGTTCCTGTTATAGTAGCGACTACTACACCACCTACTACACCCTCTAGTGTCTTATTTGGAGAGGTTGGTGAAAATTTGGTCTTTCCGATACTCTTACCAACAAAAAAAGCCCCCACATCTGTAAATGCTACAATTATAAGCAACCATATAAGCCACTTGACCCCATACCCATCATAGAGCATAAACATAAATAGAAAACCAATAGTAGGGTATAGAAATGGTAAAATCAGTTTCTTCTTCTCATGCTCTTTTGTATAGGCTAGTTTTGAGGCAAAAAATAGTGCAATGAGAAAAAACAAATCATCAGGATTTGGGGTGAAATATGCCAAAATCCATATCACAACAGCATAGATATAAGGAGATTTCCGTGTTACTTCAAAGAGTTTAACTGCCTCATTAAACCCTACTAGATAAAATGTCCCAAGAAAAAGCCACATTAAGAATTTGTTATCAATATATCCGACAGTTAAAGTAACTACCAAAAGAGCCAAGCCAGTTATCCATCTCTCTCTATTATCAGTAATAAATTTCATCCTCTATCTCCAAGGATACCTCGTCCACGCAAGGTCTCTTTGATTTGCTCAAAGAGAGTAGCAGAGCTACAAGCTCGAAGAGAGTTCAAAGAACAAGGGGCGAGGAGGAATTGGTAGAACCTGTCATTGTTTGATTGTTGCAACTGTATAAGCATAGCCGTCTCCTTTTTGTACTGTTTTACAATATTTAAAATTAATACCTTGTATAGTCCCTAAAGTTGTAGTAATATTAAAATTACCACTAACTCTAACAGCTACTTTTCCAAGATAAGTTCCTATCTTTTTTCCTTTGGTAACTTTGGAGGCATTATATCAAACTTTTAGTTACTCTCTTATTTCTATGCCATCTTTTCGGACTCTTATGGTCTTATATTTGTCATACTCTACACTTGAACCCTCCTGAATCTTTACAAATCGTCTTTTACAGTAATCTACAGCGTAGTCACCTGCTTGGGTCAAAGAGAAGTCTACACATAGTTTAGCAGCCTTTTCTATAACAGATGAGGGGAGATTCTGTTTATCTGTTTTGATAATTAGGTGAGAGGATGGTATATCTCTTATGTGCATCCATAAATCATTTGATTTTGCTATTTTAAGTAGTGATTGATTCTCTTTGCTATTTCTACCAATTAATACTTTGTAGTCATCTATCCAAAAGAGTTCACCCTCTTTTATCTTCTCTTTTTTCTTCTGGACTTTTGCTCTTTTGGGAACTAATAGCTCTAACTCATGGCTATCTTTTGCCTGTTCTATTGCATGGAGCATATTTGTATAAAAAGATATTTTGGTTGTTAGATTCTCTTTTTCTATATGTATATTTTTGGCTCTATTTCTAGTCCTTTTGGCTTGATTGAAGAAATACTCACTTATACGATTTTTTACAACACCTTTTGGGAGTTTGATTGTTATCTCATTGCCATCAAAATCATAAGTTTTTAGTTTAGTCTCATAGGGCTTTATCTGATATAAATTTGCCAAGATTAGATTGCCATAGTTTTGATATTTTTTCTCATCTCTAGCTAGAGTCTCAGGATTTGCCAATCTATTTAGTAGTTTTTGTAGCTTCTCTTGCTTTTTAGATACAGATAGGAGCTTCTGTTTTTTTATCCCGTGAACTCTCTTCTCTTCAAAATCAAAATACTTTTGTCGTAGATGTTTCTCAATATCATCAATCTCTCTTTTGACCTCATCTCTCTTGAAAGGAGGAATCGGCAAAAGCTCAACCCCTGGTCGAATTACCCGAAAAGAGCTATCTGCATCAATATGTCTTAGAGCCTCTATAACCACCTCATTATCATCAATAAGTATAGCATTGGTATATCGTCCTGTAAACTCAAACTGTAGTACTACTCTCTTGTCTTTGTAGGAGCTTTTAGGAACTAGGGTAAAGCGAAGGACTCTATCTCTGTTTGGTACTTCTATATTTATAATTTTGGATGCAGAGATTAGAGAGTGTAGAAGTGTATCAAAAGGGGCATTGTACCCCTTTAGAGGTCTTTTTGAGTTAGTTATATAGATGAAACTTTCTCCTCTTGTCATATGAAAAAAGTAGCTGTTATTTCTATCAAAAGAGAGTTCTATGGTATTATTCTCGACTCTTCTTGCACGGCTAATATAGGTAAATCTTTTTAGATGTTCTGTTATAATTTTTAATTCATATAATTTCATAGCAGAATTTTATCTAAATATTCCCCCTTTTAACTATAAATTAGTCTTTTTAAAAAATATTAAATATTGAACTGTCGTCTATTAACTCTTCTCTTCTATCCTCATATACTTGTTTATATGAATCTTCTGCATCTTTTAGTGCAGCATCTATAGTTTCATCAATTAATCCAATAGCATTTTCTTTCTCTTTTTTCCATATAATTACTTTTCTTCCAACAGATTGTCTAATAGTAAGTCTTATTCTATCTCCATCTGTTATTAATTCTATACCTCCCTTTCTTATTATAAAAGAGTCTCCGTCTATAATTTTTTGATGGAATTTTTTGTCGTCTTCATCATAATGAAATACACCAAAAGTACTCATAGCCTCTTTTCCCTCAAGTTTATCAGCAAAATAGTATCCAAAATCATTATCATCTAGTTTTTCAACTATCATGTAAGCATTGGTAATTTTTCCTTGGGCTAATGTCTCATTCATATATAGACCTCTTTCTAATTTATATCTACCCTCAATATCATAACTATGTGCGCTAAGATTATTTTCGAAGCTATTATATTCTGTAAATTCTGAAGAGTCAGGGAGTTTTGTCTCTACGGCTTTTACTTCTGTTACTTTAGGTCCACGAATATTTGCACACGCAGATAGTAAAAGAGCTACTATAAGTGTTATTATATATTTCATCTTAATTCCTTATGTTATATTTTCTTTTATATATTAAACTCTTAGATTATTTTACCAAAAAAAAGATAATGAATCTTTAATAAAAGGAATTTTGCTATAATTCGCCAAATATTTATAAGGATTATACAGTGGGACAGACCATTACTGAAAAAATTTTCTCAGAACATGTTAATAAAAAAGTAAAAGCAGGAGAAATTGTTAGAGTTGATATAGATATGATTATAGGTAATGATATTACAACACCTATCTCTATAAGAGCATTTGAAGAGAGTGGACAGCAGGAGTTAGCTAGACCTGATAATTTTTGTATTGTCATGGACCACTATATCCCTGCAAAAGATATAGCATCAGCAAATCAAGCAAAAATTTCAAGAGATTTTGCATACAAACATAATCTCAAAAACTTTTTTGATGAGAAAGACATGGGTATAGAACACGCTCTTCTTCCTGAAAAAGGATTAGTAATCCCAGGAGATGTTATTATCGGTGCTGACTCTCACACCTGTACTCATGGTGCATTGGGAGCATTCTCTACAGGGATGGGTAGTACAGACATCTCTTTTGGTATGATAACTGGTGGAAACTGGTTCAAAGTACCCGAGACTATCAAGGTTCAGTTGAGTGGAAAACCTGCTGAGCATATATATGGTAAAGATATTATCTTGGAGCTTATCAGATTAATAGGTGTTGATGGTGCTTTGTACAAGGCGATTGAGTTTACAGGAGACTCTATACAGTACCTTGATATGGCAGATAGATTCTCTATATCAAATATGGTAATTGAAGCAGGAGCTAAAAATGGTATATTTGCTGTAGATGAGATTACTAGAGAGTATCTAGCAGAGAGAGCCAAAGCCAATGGTGGACTTAGAGCAGAACCAAAGATTCACTACTCCGATGAGGATGCAGAGTACTCGGAAGTGATTAAGATAGATGTATCTACTCTCTCTCCTGTTATAGCCTATCCATTTTTACCATCAAATGGCAAAAGTATGGAGGAGGCTGTAGCTGATGATTTGAAGATAGACCAAGTGATGATTGGGAGCTGTACCAATGGAAGAATAGAAGACTTGAGAATAGCAGCTAAGATTATGGAGGGCAAAAGAGTTGCACGACACACTAGAATGATAGTCACCCCTGCTACACAAAAGATTTTTCTACAAGCTCAAAAAGAGGGATTGATGGATATTTTGATTAATGCAGGTGCTGTTGTCTCCAATCCTACCTGTGGAGCCTGTCTAGGTGGATATATGGGAATACTAGGTGATGGTGAACGGTGTGTTGCTACTACCAATCGTAATTTTGTAGGGAGAATGGGAGCTAGAACCTCTGAAATCTACTTGGCTAACTCTGCTGTAGCAGCGGCAAGTGCTATTGCAGGGAAGGTTGTTGACCCTAGAAAGTAAAAAAATAAAATTTTTTAATTAAGAACAGTTTTTTATATTTAACTGTTCTAAATCTACAAAAAATCAGATTTATTTCTATTTAAAGCCCTAAAATTCACGATAAGTAGACATTTTTATGCTATTATTCTTAAAAAAAAAGGGTAAAATAATGTTTAGATTTATACTACTTTTACTAATTTTCATTAATATTTCATATGCACAAAACAGGAGATACTTTATAAAACTTGGCAGTTTTAAACAGTTTCCAGTTTTAGAAAAAACCATTAACCATATGCCACAAAATCTGCGTTCTCATATCACTATTGTCAAATCGAATGGTTGGTTTATCCCTTTTGCATACACAACAAAAAACAAGAGAAAGTTAAGCAGAAAACTACCTGCATATAGACGATATTTTCATGATGCCTATATATACTCCTCGGAGATGATTTTAAACTCTCCTGTTGTGCGAAGCTATTCAGCAGATTCAGTAACAACTATACCAGCGTACCAAGATATAGAGATAATACAAAACAGCACTCCTATAATCTACTACCCTAAAGTAAAAAAACATCCCATAAGAAAAAGATTTCCTATAGAGTCCAAATCTGCCAAAATTCCAAAACCAACAATTAAAAAGAGGAAGAGAAAGTTTAAAGCTTTTAACAAAAGAATGATAAGTGGAAAGCGATACTATCTAGCATATAAATCCAAAGATAATAGTCCAAACCTACTTGTAAAAGTTAGTTTTGGAAACCATACAGTAGTCTATCAACCGATGATGGGGGATATGAGTATGAGAGAGGCGAAATATCTCGTTGAGAATGGAAAGTTATATATGTTTGCAGATACTTTTTCAGAAAATGGTGCATTCTCAAGGATTGATGGGTATAAAAAGGATTATATATTAGTATCATCTTGGTCTAATGGCAAAAAACTAAATACCCTTCGATACTACTATAGACTCAATGATGCCAAGAGCTATTTGGGGGTAAAAGGTAGCTCTGACCCATTGGCAAAAGCTTTGGAGGATAGCCCTATTCAGGGAGTTTATCTACCAAACTACTAATAGTCCATTTATAAGATATAGTGTAGATTAAATCTAAAAAGAGTCCAATATAAAAATATATTGAACTCTTATACGCTTTTTTGACAAAAATTATGTTAGAATAAACAAAAAACGGTTGTATCATGTTCAAAATTCTTATACCAATATTTCTAGCTACTATGTTATCGGCAAATACACTAAGTACCTCACCGAAATCTGTTCCTATGGAGAGACCTTTTAGTATCGAAAGCAACAACTCCATCTTTGATACTAGTGTTAGCTATACACACAAAAAGTTACTCTCATGTCAACCAGCTATAGATGCTGTATATAGGGTAGTCTCAGACAAAAAGCTAAAAGTGATTCCAAAAGAGAGTCTAAAGAGTGATACAAACTACTCATGTAGTTACGGAGATAACTCTCTCTCATTTACTACTGAGCCTCTCATGATAAAAGAGTATCACTATTTCAAAAGAGATAGAGTTTTGAGATTAAATTTCAATGCAAAGCTTGACCTCAAAGATGCCAAAAAGCATATTAGAGTAGAGAAAAAAAACAAATTAGCTAAAACTAATCTAAACTATACAATTACACACTATAACGATAGAGTTCTACTTCTAAAAATCAATGAACCTGTAGGTAATCACCCTATAGAGTTGAGCGTAGATGATACTATATTATCAAAAAAGTTCTCTGCTACACTCAATAGTGAAAAATCAGCCCCTATCCTTTTGGATAAAGAGAAAGAAGCACTAGTTATCAGCAACAAACCACAAATGGTAGCACTAGATAGTGGTGAGTTTGCATTGAGAATCTTTTTGGATGATACACTAGAGGGTGAACCAGAAAACTCTATAGTCATAGATGGTATAGATAACTTTAGACTAGACAAAAATAACTACATCAACTATCAATTTAAAAAAGATTTTAATCTAACAGGTGAAATCTACTACTATACAGATGTTATTAGCTCCGAGTTCAAACCAAATAGTAGCTACCATGTCACACTAAAAAAGGGATTTAAAAACTATAGAGAGCTAAAAGAGGACAAAGAGTATATATTAAAAACAGGAGATAGAGCAAAAAGTATAATTTTTGAGAGTGACAAACCATATATATCTGATGCAGGTGAGTTGGGATTTAAATCTATCAATATCGACTCTGCTACAGTTATAGTTGAGAGAATTTTGGATGAGAACCTGCGTTATTTTATGAACTTCTCCTCTGCTGACAAAGAGAAGGTCTATAAATACACCAAAGAGGTGTTTACCAAAGAGATTATCCTAAACAATCAAAAAAATGAGATAACTAAACAGAAGTTTCTACTCTCTGATATTGCAAAAAAACTCCCCTATGGAGTCTATAATATCACCCTAAGATATACTAGAGGAGAGGAGGAGAGGAGTAGTAGCAAAATCCTATTTTTATCAAATCTAGGAATCTCTGTCAATCTATCTCAAAATCAAGCATTTGTAACAGTACTTACTCTCAATACGGCTAAACCTATACTCAATACAGAGGTTGAAATATACGGAGAGAACAATGAACTACTAGGAAGAGCAAGAACAGATATAAATGGAATAGCCATTATCAACAGAGAGAATCTACTAGATAAAAAACCAAAAGGTGTCATAGTCAAGACAAATCATAACCAAAACTTCTTGGCACTAAACAAGAGCATCTCCCCCTCTCCCAAAGATAGATTGAAAAAGCCTGAACGGTTCAAAGCTCATATCTATCTCCAAAGCAAATTAGTCCGTCCCGAGGCTAAAATAAATGCTCTAATCACAGTCAAAGATAGAGACTTCATCTCTGCATCAAAACTACCTATCATGCTAACTCTAAGAGAGCAATATGGAAAAGTAATAAAAGAGAAAATCTACCATACAGATGAGTATGGGCTAATAGACTTCAACTATCAACTAGATAGCGAAGATAGAATGGGCAACTATGAGCTTATCGCATCTATAGGTAACAAAAATATAGGGAAAAGTTTTCTAAAAGTTGAGGCATTTATGCCACCTAAAATTGAAAATCATATAAGCACAAATCAAGAGGAGTACCAAGCAGGTCAACTAATAGAGGCAAATATCTCTAGTAACTATCTATTTGGAACTCCTGCTTCTAAGTTAACTGGAAAGGTAACACTAAATAGCAGATTGGCGAATTTTAGATATGATAAATATAGAGATTATAGCTTTACAAACAGTAATCTACCTCACCAAAACAGTCAAGGTTATCTAAAAGATAGCCAAGATATTATACTAGATGGGAGTGGAAAAACATCTATAGTCCTACCAACGATTATAGAAAATAGAGTCCCATCTATACTTGAACTATCACTAGGTGTAACTATCATGGATGATACTCAACCTGTTTCAAACTACAAAATGCTAACCCTCTATCCATATAGTGCAATGGTCGGAGTCAAACTAGACAAGGAGCAGATAGAGAGAGGTAAACCACTCCAAGGTAGAGCTATACTGATTGACCCAAAGAGCAAAAAACTTATAGATAGAGAGCTATACGCTGTTATCAAAAAGGTCGATTGGCACTATAGTTATAGTAATGGGAACTATGAGTGGAATCAGGAGACAAAGGTTGTAGATAGTTTTACTATCAAAGCAAATAAAAAGTTCTCAAAAAGCGTTGCAGAGAATGGAGAGTATATTATAGAGATTTCTGACCGTTTAGGTGGACATAGTAGCTCTAGCTCATTTGAAGTGTGGTGGGAGAGCTATAGTAATATCTCTCCAAAAGATGACCTAAAATCTATAGAGATTGATTTTGAAGACAAACTCTATCAAAAAGGAGATACGATTGTAGCTTCATTCAAATCTCCTATCCTAAAAGGTGAGCTATTTGTAACACTTGAGAGCGACAAAGTAGAGTTCTACAAGAGAATCAGCATAGACAAAGGGGTAGCAAGAGTGGAAATACCTATCAAACATGATATGAAAAGAGGTGCATATCTACACGCTACAGCCTACCGTCCATCCAATAGCTCCTCTAAACTAATCCCTTTTAGAGCCATAGGGTATAAGTTTATCAAAGCAAATCGTAATGCACACAAGATAGAGATAACACTAGATATACCAAAAGAGAGTAAATCAAAAACTACACTAAAACAGCTGATAAAAACAGACAAAGAGGCAAAACTACTAATATCTGTAGTAGATAGTGCTATACTACAACTAGCTAGACAGAAAAACCCAAAAATATTTGATTATTTCAATGATAAAGCAGAGAAAAAAATATCATACTATGATTTATATGACCAACTCATGTCATATATTGCCGAGGGGAGACTTATAGATTTTGGTGCAGGAGATATTGCAGGGGTAAGTGCCTTTGACAACAAACACAAAGCACCCGATTTTGCTGAACGAATCAAACCATTTATGAAGTGGTCAGGAGTTATAAAAACCGTAAACAATCAGATAACAGCAAATATGGAGATACCAGAGTTTAATGGTAGAGCAACAGTTATAGTTATAGCCATAAACGAAGATAGCATAGGTGTCGCATCCAAAGAGATTACCATCAAAGACGACATCATGATAAAACCATCACTACCTAAGTATAGTTTAGTTGGAGATAGTTTAGAGATACCTATTAGACTCTTTAACACTACTAAAAAAGATGAAAATATCACCCTAAAGAGCAATCTATCTGATAATCTAAGCTTTGAGATAGAGAAAAATAGTTTGATTATACCTGCAAACAGTTCCAGAGTTATAAGAGCAAAGCTAAAAACCAAAGAGATAGGCAAAGGCAAGATTCAAATTACTGCTAGTTTTGGAAAAGAGAGAGTTAGCAAGAGTATTGAGCTACCTATCTATAGTCCATATTCTATCTCAACAGAGACATTCAAAGGTATAAGTAACTCCCCTCAAACGCTCAAAGTCCCAAAAGAGTACAAAGGAGCAAAAGTATATATAACCATCTCCGATAATCTCATAGGCTCTATGAGAGATGATTTGAAATATCTAATCGGTTACCCTTATGGTTGTGCAGAGCAGACTAGTTCAAAAATCTCTGCTATGCACTACTCCAAACCATTTCTAAAAGATGATAAACTTCTAGGAGAGAGCGTAAACTTTATCCGTCAAGGTATCAAAAAACTTAAAAACCTACAAAACAGTTATGGAGAGTTTAGTTATTGGGAAGAGGATGGATATATAAATCCTTACGCATCACTATACTCTGCCCAAACACTACTAGAGTTGAAGAGAGATGGTGTAGCTGTAGACAAAAGCGTAATAGAAAAATCTATCAAGATGCTAAACTCTGTCACTACAGCAGATGATGAGTATCTAGGTAAATATAATGAATTTCACCGTATCTATGCAGGATATATCTTGGCAGAAAATGGTAGTTTGGATAGTAGTGTAGCCAATATGTTACTAGAGAAGAGATTCTATAAAAAACATTTTCTATCAACTCTATATATGTCTGCTATCCTAAAGATAGAGGGCAAAAAAGCGAAAGCCCAAGAGATATATAAGAGCATTTCATATACTCTAAACTCATATGGGCAGAAGAGTTATGGAAATCGTAGTGATAATTTTGAATCAAGCCGTAGAGATATGCTACTACATTTTATTATCAAGTCCAAATACTTCAACAGAAGTACAAAAGACCTAGCTACTATCCAAAAATCACTAGATGAACTCTACTCTACCCAAGAGAAAGCAGTAGCTCTAAAAGCTATAAGCATCTACCTAGGAAAACCTAAAAACAGCAAACTAGATGTAGAGCTTCAGATAAATGGACAGAAGATAGAGTTTACAAAGGCTGAAAATATAGCTATAGAGAGTATCAATAGCGACACAATCTATATAAAGCCAAAATCAGGAGCTATGAGTTACAATATTGAACTAGTAAAACATCTACCAAAAGCTCTAAAAAATCAGCTATCATCTACAAAAGAGTTATCTATAATGCGTGAATTTATAAATGAAGAGAATCAAACTCTAAATCTATCGGCTCTAAAACAGGGAGAGAAAATATATAGCAAAGTCACTATTGCAAATATAGGGAAGGTAAACAGCGTAGTAGTAGACCAGAGGATTCCATCCTGTCTAAATATAGTAAATAGCAATATCCAATCAACCATAGAGAGATTTAAAAATATAAACATAGACCAAGAGTACAAAGAGATAAGAGATGATAGAGTTCTATATTTCCTAAACCTAGCAGAGAAGACAAAACGAGATAGTATCACCCAATCTAATATTATCGTACAGAACAGAGGTATAATATTTACTCCACTAATAGTAACAACCAAAGGAGAGTGTAGATTACCTGCTGTTATCACAGAAGCGATGTACGATACTAGAATAGATGACTATGCAAAAGAGACTAATAGCATAGTAGTAGGTACCAAGGTAGAGTTGGCTAACTAGTCAACTTCTATACTACTATTCTCTCTATATCTATAGAGAGTTGGGTTATAATCTCATAAGATATAGTCCCAATCTGCCTACCTGCCAAGAGTGCATCATCTACTATACAGACCTCATCTTTTGAACTCTCCAAAGAGATATAATCCATAGATACACGACCCAAAATAGGTAAACCCTCGGCGATAATAAAGGGCTTTTGGGTAGAAGACCTCATCCATCCATCACCATAACCCAAATCATAAGTAGAGACTACCATATCTCTAGGGGCTATAAATGTGCCACCATACCCTACTCTCTCACCTTTTTTTAGAACTCTAGTAGATATTTTTTTTGCCCAAAGTGATAAAACAGGTTTTAGAGCTAGACTACTATAAATATTTGGTAACTCACTATAACCATAAGCTCCTATACCCAAACGAATTATATCCTCATCCAAACAGTTAAGACGCAGAGAGGTAGCAGAGTTAAAAGAGTGAAATCTCACATCTCTAACTCCAAACTCTACTACTCTTCTCTTCACCTCTTCAAAGAGTTTACCTTGCCAAAAGAGTTCAGAACTCAACTCATCTGCTGACCTATTATGAGTCATTACACCTTTTAGCTTTAGTTCTCTCTTCTCTATCTCCTCTAGTGCCTCCTCTATCTCACCCATAGCGATACCATTACGGTGCATTCCTGTATCTACTTTTAGCTCTACAGTTGAGCCTCTTTGTGCTTTGGGAATATCACCTAAGCTATTAAGTACAAATGAACAGCTATCATCTACCAAGGCTCTATCTCCTAAAATCAATATATGTTGAAAATAGGGTTTTATCTTCCTAGCTTCACTATAGGTTCTCACTACTGCTTTAGTCAAACCAAACTCTGCTGATAGTTTTGCCATAAGCTCCAAGCCATGTCCATAAGCGTTGTCTTTGAGAACAATAGCTATAGAGTCTATTGAGCTAGTTTTTGATACAAACTGATTTAGGTTATAAAAAAAGTTCTCTCGATTTATCTCTATATAAGCCATACTACTCTTTTAAATTTTTAACATATCTAAACCACTTTAGATAGTCATTGCTGTCCTCTCTAAAACCAACAATATTTTTGATAACCTCTCCACTCTTTGGCTCTACAATAATCACACTAGGAACACCAACTACCTCTATAGATTTAGGGTAATAACCATTCATATCTAGCTCTACAGCTATATAATCTCTTGCTAGATTCTCTATTATCTCTCTCTCTTTTAGAGTTGTATTTTTCAACTTTTTACACCAACCACAATGCTCTGCTGTGATAACTATAAATAGATATTTTTTCTCTTTTTGTGCCTCTTCTTGGGCTGTTTTGTAACTCTTGTAATAGACTATATCAGTATCATTGCTATCAGCATGAGAAAAAAGTATAAGAAAAATTGTAAAAATTGCTATTTTCAAATTAGGCTCCTAATAATTATTATGTATAATAACAAATATATCCCCAAAAAAGAGACAATATGAGCAAAATATTACCAGCTGAATGGAGTAAACAGAGAGCCATTCTAATGGCATTCCCCCATAAAAACAGTGATTGGGCAGATGACTTAAACTCTGCACTAGTACCATTTATTAGAATAGCACAAGCTATAGCATATGCAACACCTGTCTACATTATATGTGATGATAGAGAGGCTATATCATCACATTTCTGTTCTACTAGAAATATGAGTTTTATAGAGATACCTACAAATGATACTTGGACTCGTGATTATGGATATATCTCTATTATAGAAGATGGAGAGGTTAAGTTACTTGATTTTAAATTTGATGGTTGGGGTGGTAAGTTCGAAGCTACGCTTGATAACGCACTAAACAGAACTTTACACTCAAAAGGGTATCTAGGGACTACTCCATTGGAGAGTATAGATTTTGTACTAGAGGGTGGTTCTATTGATTCAGATGGAGAGGGAACTATACTCACTACGACTAGTTGTCTATGCAATCCAAATCGTAATGGTGGATTGTCCAAAAAAGAGGTTGAGATAAAACTAAAAGAGTATCTAGGAACCAAGAGAGTTCTTTGGTTAGATAGTGGACATCTAGTAGGTGATGATACAGACTCTCATATAGATACTCTTGCTAGATTTGTCTCTGTTGATACTATTGTATATGTTAAATGCGATAATAGAGAGGATGAACACTACTCTGCTCTAAATGCTATGGAGAGAGAGCTTCAGAGTTTTAGAACTCTAGATAATAGACCTTATAATTTGATACCTCTACCTATGCCAACTGCCAAATTTAATAAAAAAGGAGATAGATTACCTGCTACTTATGCCAATTTTTTGATAACTGATAAGGCACTTATCTACCCTACTTATGGTATAGTAGAGGATAAAGTTGCCCATCAGGTTTTTAAAAAATTGTTTGAAGATAGGGAGATAATCCCTATCCAGTGTAGTCGAGTAATAGAAGAAAATGGGAGTCTACACTGTTCAACAATGCAAATTCTATAATCTTTTTTATTAAATTAAGTTGAAAATTGTTAAATTTTTGACCCAAAATTTTGTGTCCAGTAGATTTTGTAGTCACTATCTTGTTTGACTACAATAGCTACACCTACTTCGGAGAACATATCACTCATAATATTTTTACAGTGGTCTGGACTATTTAGCCATGCTTCCATGACCTCTTTGATATTGCTTTGTCCTCCTGCAATATTCTCTCCTAAGGCAATATACTCTGTATATCCATTTGCCTCTATTCTCTCAAAAAACATACTTGCATTACCGTTGTTTGAACCTGTAATATCAGAGTGAGTTCCTGAACCTTTGTGGTCAAATGTATTACTCTCTGCAAGGTCAAAACTATGCTCATAAGCAGAAGCATACAACTCGATATTCCATGTCAAAGGTTTAGCAGGGCCTACTATACCCAAGCCATCATTGCAGTCTCTAGCTACACTACGAGCTTTGTTAATAGCTATTAATATCTCTTGTTGTTCAGGTTTTGTAAACTCTATATAGTCACTATCTGATGTAGTAGTAACACTGCCACATCCGACAAAGAGAAGAGAGATAAGAGGTATGATAAATCTAACTTGTAACATGGTATATCCTTTCTTGAGTTGTTATAAGAGAAGTATAACACTCTTTTTATTAAATATTATTTAATAATTAATAATATTTTCTAATTATTTATGTTTTTTAATATTTTTTTATATTTTTTAGAAATTATGGTAAAATTCTATTATGAAAATAGCACTAATACAACAAAAATCATATAAAGAGAAAAAAAAGACCATAGAGAAGACTGTAGAGTTAATCAAAAAGGCTTCTAAAAATGGAGTAAATCTAATCGTATTACAGGAGTTACATCAAACAGAGTATTTTTGCCAAAGTGAAGATACAAAGTTTTTTAGATATGCAGATAGTTGGGAGAATGATATAGAGTTTTGGTCAAAAGTAGCAAAAGAGTACAAAATAGTACTTCTGACCTCTCTATTTGAGAAGAGAACAGCAGGTCTATATCACAATACAGCTGTTGTTTTTGATAAGGATGGAAGTGTAGCAGGAAAATATAGGAAAATGCACATACCTGATGACCCTGCTTTTTATGAGAAGTTCTACTTCACCCAAGGTGATTTGGGGTTTGAACCTATCAAAACCTCTATAGGAAAGCTAGGTGTACTTATATGTTGGGACCAATGGTATCCAGAAGCTGCACGGATTATGACTCTAAGAGGAGCTGATATTCTTATCTATCCTACTGCTATAGGTTGGTTTGATGAGGATAGCGAGGAGGAGAAAAATAGACAACTAGAGTCTTGGATAACTATCCAACGCTCTCACGCTATAGCCAATGGGCTACCTGTGGTCTCTTGTAATCGTGTTGGCTTTGAGAGAGATAGCTCAGGGGTACTTGATGGTATTAGGTTTTGGGGGAATAGTTTTGTCTGTGACCCACAGGGGGAGATAATAGCTCATGCCCCTCACCAAAATGAGACTATACTTTATGCTACTATAGATAGTAGACGAACAGAAGAGGTTAGAGATATATGGCCATTTTTGAGAGATAGACGAATTGATACATATCATAATTTGCTTAAAAGATATTGTGATTAATAACATAGTTCAAATATTATATCTATTATAATGAGTAAAATTATTAAATAAGGACTATTTATGGCAATGGAAATTACAGATGTGGTAAAAGGGGAGAGTGTAGATTTTAAAAATCCAACCAAAAGATTTTATGATGCTGTTGGTGGTGAAGAGGGGATGCGTAAACTGATGTTTAACTTCTATGACAAAATATATGATAGCGAAATATCTCACTTCTTTCCACAAGATGAGGAGGAGTTTGAGGAGATAAAGATTAAAAATACTAAATTTTTCATCCAAATATGTGGAGGTCCAAAAGTCTATGAGGATGTATCAAAAGGTATGGATTTAAATGAGTTTATGATTCGTGTACATGATGACTTCTCCATCAATGAAAAAGCTAGAATAGAGTGGCTAGGAACTATAAGGGAGGCTCTCGAAGAGGTAAAAGGGGTAGATGAGGATATTCTAAAAGAGTTTTGGGACTATCTCGACCAGTTCTCAAAACTCACTGTTAACTCTTTTTCTGATGGTAGTACATACTATGCTGCCTACACACAAGCAAAAGGGAATTGAGGAGATATTCTCTCCCCATGCCTAAAGCATGGGATTCTATCAATAACCTATTTTAACCCCGTAACATCAAAAGATTAAACTCAACCCTTATTAAAAATAATTGGTTCTCCTATATCCACCGTGCCACTATAAACCCCTAAATATCAAACTTTTATAAGAGAAATAAAAATTTACTAAGAACAAATGAAACTATAAGAGCCTATTTTATAGAAGGGGTTTGGGGATTAAAATAGTAGTAATTTTATATTTCCTTGTTATAAAAAAGCTTTTTAAAAAATCAAGGGAGTATCTCAATCCATCTTCATCATCAATACTTGCATAATTTTGATATAATTATAGAGTTAAATGCAAAGAAAGGGATGAAATGTCTAAAAAGAGAATCATATCTATAATCCTCTCTCTAATTATCATCTGCTCCTCAACCTTTGCACAAACGTATATCTATGCCGAGAAACTACCTATATTAACTTTTGATAGACTACATAACAAATACCCAAAAGCAAAATTTATAAAGGTCTCTGCTCGTGAATTTGAAGAGATGAGAAATCAAGGAGAGCTAATTTCAATAGAAGGTACAAAGTTAATAGTTTTGCCTACAGAGAGTAAAAAGATTACTACTCCAACTCCAACATATAACGAAACAGATATATTATCAGGGTTGAACTCTCTAAATTTTCCTAGCTGTACAGACAAAGATTGCGTCTATACGCTAGTATTTATTGGGATGATTATTGGGGTTTATGTGGTTGCTGTCTTGGTAGCTGACGGTGTATATCTCTTAGGAGATGTTATTTTGAATGAAAAAGATGTAAAAAAGTGGTTTGAGATGGGTGCTACTGCCTCCTATTTTTCATATAGAACAGCAAACTCGGAGATAGAGAATAGTAGTATATTTGGAGGGCTAACTATCTCAAGTGGATTTATAGATAGAGGTATAGGCATAGGGTTTATATCTGAATTTGGTCATATAAACTTAGATATAGACCAAGACCCAACTGATGAGAGGAGAGTATATGGAGCTTATGGGATGATTGGTACTACTTTTAGATATGGGTTTAGTAGAATCTCCTCTTTTCACCTAGATGTAATGGCAGGGGTGAGTGATGTGGAGTATGTGGATGTGATGGGAGTTGCTAGGGTTGGATTAAATTTTAAAATAGCTAAACATGGTTTTTTTGATATTAACTATGGTGTAAACTACTTGGGGTTAGAGGATATGAGTGAGGGGATGGATAGCTCTTATAATGGTACTGTTGGGGTTAGTTTTGGATATAGATATTAAACAGATTGCTATTATAGGCTCAACAGCATCAGGAAAAACAGCTCTAGCTATAGAGTATGCTAAGAGAATCAATGCCAATATTCTATCTCTCGACTCTCTAGCCATCTACAGAGAGATAGATATAGTCTCAGCAAAGCCTACGATAGAGGATAGAGAGGGGATTAGGCATTTTGGATTAGATGTTATCTACCCCGATGAGCCTTTTGATGTAACAACATTTATAGAGCTATATAGAGAGGCAAAAGAGAACTCTACAAAAGAGGGAAAAAATCTAATAATTGTAGGTGGTACTAGCTTTTACCTTAAAACCCTACTCTATGGTCTTAGCCCTATGCCCAAAATCTCACAAAAAACTAGAGACAAAACAGCCAAAATATTACAAAGTAGCATAACAGATGCCTATGCTACTCTATATAGTTTAGATGAGAACTATATGAGAAATATAGCATCAACAGACAACTATCGCATAGAGAAGATGCTAAACCTCTACTATGAAACAGGAGTAACCCCCTCAGACTATTTTAGACAAAACCCACCACAACCTACCATAACAGAGCCTCTACCAATATATGAGATAACCGTAGATAGAGAGATTCTAAGAGAGAGAATCAGAATCAGAACAGACAAGATGCTAGATATGGGTCTAATAGATGAGGTATCTTCTCTCGAAAAAAGATATGGTAGAACTCCTAACTGTATGAAAGCGATAGGGATAAAAGAGACTCTCGATTTCTTTGATGGTATCTATAGAGAAGAGGAGATGAGAGAGAAGATTATAATCAATACAGCAAGACTCGCAAAGAGACAGAGGACTTTTAATAGGTCACAATTTAAAAAAAAGAGTTCTCTGCCATTAAATGAACTAAAAGAGTTATTACTCCAATAGATTTTTTAACCCATCTACACTAATATTTCTCTCATATAGAGGTCTACTCAAAAAGGTCTCACTCTCTGAATCAACCCAAAATAGCGTTGGAAAATGAGTTGTATAGTAGAGTTCGATTGGATAGCTAAGCTCCCCCTCATAGGTAACAATAACAGCTACCATCTCACTATTTATCCTATCTACATAGGGTTGATTCATAAAAACTCTTTTTATAATCTCTCTACAAAGAGGTGTCTCTCTTTTGACAAGAAAGACAAATAGAGCTTTATGCTCTTGATGTGCTTGATAGAGAGCTTTGTCATAGTCTCCTTGCCAATGGACATAATTTGAAAAAGCGACAATAGGGAGAGTCAACAGAAGTATAATTAAAACTCCAAATCGCTTCTGCATTCTCTACTTTTTCTCCTCTTCTTTTAGATTATATATAAAAATACCAGAAGGGTGCTTAATCTGAAAAATCTCTCTCTCTAAAAACCACTCTTTGGTATTGATAACATTAACTTTGTTTTGGTCTCTCTCCTCTCCCTCTCCATTTACAGAAGCATATAGATAATCATCCTTTTCTGACCATCTAACATGTAGTATTTTTCCTTTAAATGTAAATGTTTGTATGATTTTGAGACTTTTTGTATCGACTATTTGGATAGTTGGAAAATCTTTTCCCGAAAAGGTAACTGCCAAATACTTTTTATCAGGACTTAGAGAGGTAAATACAGGTAGACCTTTCATCTCAATATTTTTTATAAAGTTGAAATCTTTGTCATAGACCATCACCTTGTTATCTCCAACAGCAGGGATAAATGTTTTATCTTCGCTTAGTGACCAAAAGCCAAAATGAGGGACTTTGAGTACAGGTTTGTTATCTTTAGCAGTTACATTAATCTCTCTTGAGTTCATTGTATCAAGGTCAATAACCCCAAATGCTTTTGTCAAGAAAAATCCTACTATATATGTATTATCTTTTATCATAGCATCAAAAGGCATCTCTCCTACTTTGAACTCTTTGAAGATTTTGAATTTAGGTAAACCTTTTCCAAAATTTTCATCTTTTAATACAGTTACCTTATCATTGTCCATTTGAGCAAAGATAATCATATCTTTGTAGATTTTAATCCCTACATTTTTTGAACCTGTTTTGATTTTATCAATTGGTTTTAGGTCACGAGTCAAAATATCTACCGATTTATCATCATAATTTGCCACAGCTACAAAATTTTTGCCTATTATAAATCCTATAGCACTCTTGGAAGTTTTATACTCTTGTAGTACATTTTCACTTATGGGGTCAAAATGTACTACAAAACCATCACGACTAATCAGGTAGCCATCTTCTCCATCAAATTTAATAATTCCATGGTTCATATTGTGCATATTTTCCATATGCGATTTAGTTAGTCCTTTGTTAATAATAGCAATAGACTCACTCTCTCGCTCCACTACAAATATCTTCTCACTTGCACTAGGAGTTCCTGCCCATATGGTTGAGCTTAGAATTAACATAAATAGTATAAATCTCATTTATCATCCTTTTTTTGTACTATTGTACTAAGATGTTGATAGCAAATAGGTTAACCTATATCAATTATCCATCAGTGCTACTGTTATTATCAGTTTTTTTTACTAAAATCTTTTTACTAGGTTTCTTCTTTATCATCCATTTTTTAAACGGTTGTAGTGATGAGATATACTCTGCTACATCTTTGAACTCCTGTGCATTTAAGGGCAATGTAGGCATGGCATTTGCACTATATCCAAACTCTTTATAGAGACTATATGGGTCTTTTGCATACTGTTCAATTTTTTCTATTTTTCTTGTGTATGAGACCATATTAAAATCAGGTCCCAATGCAGAACCACCATTTACGGTATGACAGATTGCACAATTTGCTTTGTATACCTCTTCACCAGCCTTTATATCAGCGACTAGATTAGTTGCTGTTAAAAAAGTTATTCCAATAATTAGTTTTTTCATATAAGGATTCCTTTATGATATTGATTATTAAGAATAATATCCTAAATCGGATAAAATTACTCTTAATTAAAATATAAATAGGAGTTAATTAGTCTTATTTGAAAAAAGTTAATTAATTTTCATTGAAACCTCTTTTATAATATGAGCCTTTTTAAATATCTCATCTTCTAACGAGATAACCGATTGACAATCTTTTTTTGCAAATCTAACAAACATAGTAGCTTTTATAACGTCTCCTTTTTTAAGCTCTACTCCACTGTATCTCAAAACTTTACTCTCTTTTATATCTAAATTATTCACCTCTCTACTAGAAGCAGTAGCAGGTATGATTATCTTTTTCCCATCTTTGTCTCTGAATCTATACTCAAAAAATGCCTCTTTATCCTCTTTTGGCTCTTTTTTATAGTTTTTCCAAATCTCTTTGCCATCTCTTAGAACTTTTACTTCGAGATATTTTACTCTTGCAGGTTGAACAATTAGAGGATGTCCCATTTTATTGGTCAATTTTACCTCTATAATATTAGAAGTGGTAGAGATATTTATATCAACTCCTGTAGTTCTGAATTTTTTGTCGTAAATTCCTAAAAACTTGTGACTAGCGTGTCGTCCTCTTGCTTTTTTGTCCATCTTTTCAGCTCCACCTTCAATCTCTGGCATATGACACTCTATACACTTGATACTGTCCTGTTTTTTATCCATAGCTCTAAATATGGTCACATTATTATCATTTAGTTTATGAGAGTGGCAACCCATACACGCCTTTTGACCATATATAGGATTTTTGCTTGATGAGTGTTTATCACTATCTTCGGGATTAATCAATCGTCCATAGAGTGTTGGTTTGAAGTTTTCTGCCTGTCTTGCTTTGATGTTTATATTTTTTTTATGAGATTTTTTAACATAAGCTATAGTATGACAAAAAAAACAGCTAATTGCATCTGTATGAGTCTTGTTACTCTTATTGGGTCTAGCCTCTCCACTAATTAGCTCTTTTAGATTATCTGCCATTGGCATATGACACGATGCACACTCATACTCTTTTGTACTCACCTTGTCAGCTATAGCTCTGTGAAGCTCATCCGTAAAGTAACTTTTGGCATGAGCAGAGGTTTGATACTCCTCATATATCTTCTCATGACACTCACTACAAGCATGATTATCAAAATATTTATCTTTGGCAAGAAGAGACGAAAAACAGACTAAAAGAAAAAAAAGAAAAACTCTCATATGACTACTCCATTGTAATTTAGCAAAACTATTTAAGCAAATCGCTTTAATAAACTACAACAAAATCAAATTAAAGAAAAAAAGAGAAAGTCTAATCTAGTTTTAAAGAGGAGGATTTATATCCAAAAGATTAGACCTCATAGAGTTGGGGCGTAAGGTGGTTGGCATCAACCAACCATTATATCCCCCCATAAATAGAAATTAAGCACCTGGAATATGCTGTCTATGCTCTACAGAGTATGTAAAGGTAGGTGTTGTCAAGTTTTCAATATACTTAATAAACTTACCTGTTTTAGACTCATAGATACCAATTCTACCAGTTGTCCACTCAGAAATCATTGTCCACTTACCATGATTTGCAGGTTCAGCATGAAGAAGTCTAGGTTGAACAGGCTCTTTAACAGCTGCCCCTAATTTCGCTGGCATAGGAAGTAGAGTCTCTTTTGATACTTTTGAAGCTACCTCATTTACAGGAACTTTTTCATGTTGAGTTGCATCCCACTCTTGAAGAACTTTTTTAGTTTTAGCATCAATAAGTTGACCTTTTTTCTTACCAACTTTGATAATTCTATCAGTCTCAAGTGTATCTTTGTTAATCAAATGAACTTCATTGTACTTATCAGGTTTACCAAGTACACAGTCAGACCAGATATATGGTGTGTGATGAGAAGTACCAACAAATAGTCCACCACCTGCTGTTTTAACATGTTTAACTACTTTCCAAGTAGAGTCCCAAATAACAACATCTCCAAAGTTCATACTTTGAGTTGCATGAAGTTGTTTTTTCTGACCTTTTGAGTACCAAGATGAACCTTGACCTGGGTGTGGCTTAGATTTTTTACCTGTATGTACTTTTGCTGCTAATTTTTTAGTTTTAAAGTCAACAATACCAACAACATCACTTCCTTGAGAAGCAATCATAAAGTATCTACCAAAATCTTTACCCTCATCTTCATTTAGGAATGCATCATGAAGAATTTTACCAATATTTGGAATATCACCAACAATTGGGAAGTTTGGTTTAGAGTAATCAATAATATATGTATGACCACCATCTTTTAGTGCCATTGCAAAGTATGGTCCATAAGGAGTATCAGCAAGAGATGCCACACGACTAGGACCAATTTGACCATCAGGGTCAATTACTCTACTTGTATCATAAACTTTTAGTGGCTCTAGTGTTGTAGCATCACATAGAACAGCACCACCTGGGTTGTAGTTACCCGCAATTACATATTTACCATCTGGAGAAACAGCAAGTCCTCTTGACTCTTGTCCTACTTGAACAGAAGCCAATGCTGGTTGACCTGGTGCTCCAATATCAAACATAGTTAATTTACCTGAACGAGAGATAGAGTAAGCATATCTTGGGTTCTTTTTATTTGTTACAGTAACATGTACAGCAAATCCAGCTTTGTGTCGGCTAAGAACTTTACCTGTAGTTGAGTCAATAAAGTCAACCAAAGAAGCATCTCTCTCAGTAGCAAATGTAATATCAAGAACTGATTTCACCTCTGTTGGTTTTGGATATTTTTTAGCTAGTGCCTCACGGTCAGCCATTTTTGTCCAAGTTCCTTTTACCTCTTTTAGGTCAAGTGTAAGCTCAACAGTATTTTTCCAATCCATTAACCAGTTAACCATACCTGCTGCATCGTCTTTTGAGAAGCTACTATTCCATGCTGGCATTGCTGTATTGTCTCTACCATTCATAATGGTTTCAGCTAACATCTCATGGCTTTTCTTTTTAAGAGCTTTTGGTCTAAGGTCAGAACCAACACCACCTTGGTGGATAGGACCGTGACACCCTTGACACTCTTTCTCATACTTTTCAGCAAAATTCATATTTGATGTACCTGCTAATGCAAATGAAGCTGTCAATGCTGTTGCTGCTGCTATACTTAAAATCTTGTTCATATTTTCTCCTTATGTTTTCAATCAACTTCAAGTTTTAACGATTTTGAAGTTAATTTTGATAAAATAACTAATCTGATTTTTCAGACAACTCATAAATTGGGACTACGCTTAGTCCCACTCTCTCATTATTAAAGCTTTTTACTGCTCTAATTTAGCTTTTTCCTGCTTATAAATCCAGAACATAGGTAAGATAATTATTGTATGTAAAACAATAGTTAAAGTCAATGGTCCCTGATTTAGCATACCAAAAATACTAGGTACTACATCTGTAAATGGTTCAATCATTTAGTCTCCTTTATATTGAATTTAACTAGAGACTAACCTATAGTCTCTAGTCTCTATTAAGCCTCAGCCTCTTTTGCATTTGAACCAATAGTAATTAAATCAAGAACAAGATAAACAAAACCTACGAATGTAACTACACCCATAATAGCTCTCCAAAGTTGTCCTTGCATATACCAAGTCAAGTTTTGTGCTGTAAAGAATGCACTCCAAGTTGCCCCAAGCTCTGCTCTCTCTACAAGAACTTGCTCATAACCTGCAATTGTAAGAGCTACAGTCATTCCTACTACACCAAATGTAATCAAGAAAATCGCCATTTTAGATTTAAATGTTGATTTCATTCTCTCTACACCGTAAGATTTTTGAATACCATAATACATCATACCGATAAGGATTGTTGCATATGCTCCAAAGAATGATAAGTGACCGTGAGCTGCTGTAAACTGTGAACCGTGTGTATAGATATTTACTTGTGGTAGAGTATGGAAGAATCCCCAAATACCAGCACCCAAGAAGTTACCAAACGCATTAGTTACAATCCATGCCATAGCAGGACCATTTGCAATAACTGATTTCTTTTCACCTTTTGCTTCATGAATACCTTGCTCTTTACCCCAATCATATAGTACATGAACAAACATAGCAATTAGTGGCACAGGCTCTAGTGCAGAGAATAATGCTCCGATTTCCCACCAGTACTCAGGTGTACCAATCCAGAAATAGTGGTGACCAAGACCAAGAATCCCTGAACCAAATAGCATAAGAACCTCAATCCATAGCCACATCTCAACGATTTCTCTTTTTGCACCGATAAGTTTAATCAACGCATAAGCTGCAAGAGTACCAACAAATACTTCCCAAGTAGCTTCAACCCAAAGGTGTATTACCCACCACCACCAGAATTGGTCCATTGAGATATTATCAGTATAAATCATACCTGCAAGATATAGACCAGCTAGTGCCATAAGGTTAGCAATCATAACAGTCATAATACCTGTCTTCTCACCAGCCATATATGTAGCAAATACATTCCAATAGAAGATAAGAACAACTACAACAATACCAATATCAGCCCATCTTGGAGCTTCAAGATACTCTCTACCTTCATTAATAAGCCATAATGTTGTTTCTGTACCTGAACCAACTTGAATAAAGATATATACAAGAACAACCACAGTAACAGCTGCTGTTAATACCCAAAATGCTAACTTACCAAGACCAATCATAACACCTTCATGTCCTGTCTCATCTGTAAGCATCATATAAGTTGAACCAATCATAGCATATAGCATCCATACAACAAGAGCATTAATGTGAACCATTCTAGCTACAGAAAAGTCAAAAAGTTCAAATAAAAAGCTTGGTGCTAAAAATTGAATAGCAGCAATAAGTCCCATAACTAACTGAGCACCAAAGAGTATAATTGCAACTCTAAAATACATCATTCCTAGTTTTTGACCTTCATTTGTCAAACTATGTGTTTTTATACTAGTGAGCATTTGTTGAACCCTCCTCTTTACCAAAGTTTCTTGGGAAACCGTTTGTATCTATACTACTCATGTGTTTAAGGAATGCAACCAATCCTTTTGCTTCCTCAGCTGTAATTCCAAGGTCTGGCATCATTCTAGCATGTGTAGGATATGTTGAAGGGTGTTGCAAGAACTCAGCCATAGCCTCCTCTCTTGTACTCTTACCTGTCATTGCCATCATTGGGCCTGTTTTACTCCAAGCTGGGTCTAACCACGCTTTGGTGAGGTCTGGAGCATAATACGCACCATTTCCTAATAGTGTGTGACAGTTCATACAGTTTTTCGCTTGTGAAGTAAGTTTTCCAAGGTGAAGTAAATCTTCTGCCTCTTGTGGATTCCACTCTTTACCGAAAAATGGCTCTTTTTCACCAATAATTGGCACCTCATGTCCTCTTTTTGTACTCATTTTATAATCAATATGGTGGTTGATTACAGTTGGGGCTGGAACTCTCTTGTGAATTCCTGTCTTCATTCCCTCTTTCAAATCATCATCTGTACCCATACTAATTTGACCTAGTGTATCAAAAGTTAGCAAAATAAGTAAAATAGATGCAAATCCAGTTACCCATGCAGCTGACCTACGCCAAAATGGAATACTAGTCCAGACGGATAGATTCTCTTTTGCCATGTCTCCTCCTTAGTTTTTGTGTTCTGCTATATTCTCTTTTTGGTCATATCTTTTATCTGAATCTTCTATCAATCTAAAGTATAAATGAGGGATAAATAGATAAGCTACCATTGTAATCATCAATACTTTAGTAGTAAAAGCTTCACTCTGAATCCAGACCGAGAGCATATATAAGCAGTAAGTTTGTAATGCCCAAGACAGATACCCTAAACTCATCCATTTTTTAGAGAAATAACCCATTTTAGAGAGAGTAATAATTGCCGCATACCCTACACCAAAAACTAAGACAAGAGTTGAAATTACAAAAATTGGCAAAAACATCTCTGGTGCAATTTCTGGTCGTATAATAAGTTGTTCCATTAGGAATCCTTTTGAATATCTATTTTTACTAAAAGCATATTGTATTATTACTATTTGCTAATAGTTTTTTATTGATATATGTCAACTTTATAAAAAAAACTTTTTGGAATTATAAATGATAATTATAGATTATATTTTGTAATGTTATTATTTATGATTTTTTATTAGACTAGATGCTTATTTTACTAAGCATCTAGCAGAGTGAAACACTCTATTATAGTTAGGAGAAGAGAATACATCACCCTCTAGTTGCCACTCATTATTGATGTCAACATCAACAGATTGAGCAACCTTTCTAGTGGCACGGCTCTCACAAATAATAACTTTTCCCTCTTTAAAGGCTGTTTTGACTTCACTCATCCTACTAGTTGTAATCTTAAAGTGCAAACCAACTGCAATAGCCAAAAAAAGACCTACACTCAACATTCCTCTCTTTACTGCTCCCTTTCCAAAAAAAGGACGGGTTGATACAAAAAGTGTTACAGCTAAAATAACAAATGATATAAAAAGGTATCCCGCCTCTAACTGTAAAAATTTACCCATGTCAAACTCCTGTTTAATAATTGAGATATAATATCATAATTAACTAAGCCCCACTATTGACAAACATCAACAATATATAGCATAAAAAAATCTATACTATGCAGAAAGAGAAAAGATGAAGAAATATCTATTTTTTGCACTACTTGCAGGATTTACCTTTGTAACTATTATCGCTTATCAAGAAGCCAAACCTCTACCAAAAGCACCTATTTATAATAAGATAAAAGAGTACTCCCCCTACTACATGGATAAAAGATTTGGTGGACTACAAATTATGAGCAAAATAGACAAAGAATTCAAAGAGAAACCATCTAATATGGAGGTATTTCACCGTTTGGAATTCTTGGAAAAAGAATGGGGAAAAAAACACATAAAAATAATTGAAAATCAAGTAGTAATATCAGACAATAATAAAACCGAACTTATCAAAATTCCTATTAAAACAGAAGAAGATAGTAGATTTATTCATAGTTTTTTTGGAATATAAAATATGATAAATATTGTACTAACACTTATCTTCTCTATTGTTATGCTTATGTTTATGGCATTTCCTGCTATGAAGATAGTAGAGTTCATACACAATAAAAAAGAGTTATCTACTAAAGTTCAAAATACTCTAATCGTTATCATCACAATTATACTATCGTTAGCTATAGGTATTTTCCTAAATTCAAATAACGGAGTCTAATTATGTATCTACTACTATTCTTACTAATCGTTGGCATTGGTATAGTCATAAGTTATATATACTTCATGAGAGAGAAAAAAGCAAATCTAATGGCAATAGAACGAGGAATCTGCCCAAAATGTCATAAACTAACTATAGAGATTATAGACCAAAGAAGCACAGGTTGTAGTAGTCCTAAAATGATAACAGTTGAGTGCAAAGAGTGCAAATATAACTCTGTCTTCCATATTTCAAATAGTGGTTGTAGTGGTGGAAGTTGTGGGATTTAACCCAATATTCTTCCTAAAACTACATAAAATTTAATCTTAAAGAAAAATTAATAAAATATAAACAAAAATTATCTAAATTATTTGTTACTCTTAAGTCTAACTGCTCTATACTTCCACCGAAATTTACATTTTACAAATTTTTTCTTGACTCAATTATTCAAAATTGAGCTAGAACTTACTTAACATAGGATTATTTTATATAAGGTTCCGTTTATGATTGAATTTTTACTATTTATTATTGCTTTAGCGATACTTCTCTCTTTTATTAGGTTCATCAAAGGACCTCATTTAACAGATAGAGTTATTGCTTTCGATACCATGGGGATAATAGCTGTCTCCTTTTTGGTTCTACTATCTATCTCTATAAAAAGTAGTCTCTATCTTG
>CAZSHP010000015.1:0-30111 GCA_964606545.1 uncultured Sulfurovum sp.
AGATATTTTTGCATCTTAACTCCACCTCAAAAAACTCCCCCAAAGCCTCTTTTTGTCCCAAAATTTCACTCATCAAAGGGCTATCATCTTGGATAATAAAGATAATCTTTTCAATAGAACTCTCTATCATTTTTGGGATAAACTCCTCTAATAGCCATTTGGTATCTGCCTCTTTATTCTCAAACCCATTAGTAGTATCAGTTATCCAAGTAGTAGGCTGATATTTCTCTATCAATTTAGCCCCATATCTAAATGGGTTACGGTAGTCATCACCTTTGCAAAACTCTCTCCATTGGCAGAGAATAGCATTTTTATCTTTTTGGTACTCTACTTTACAATATTTAGTATCATACATTTAGCACTCCTTATAAGCCTCAACCCGAATTCTAACATAATCAGCCACCCAACCCTCTTTTTGACTATAATTAGTCTCTTTCAATAACTCTCTAACCTCATCTCTAAACTGCTTCTGTTTACTATCACTTAGATGTTTAGTAAACCCATTAGTAAAAAGTATCAACCAATTAGCAATATCATCAATAGGTGTAGGTCTTGGGATAAGTTCAATATATCTTACCTCAAAGCCATACTCCTCCAAGATAGATTTATACTCATATGTAGTAGGGAAATACCAAAAATCATCAATCTCTCCATATTCAGGATGTCTTTTAAAAACCTCTCTCATAGCTTTTATAATAGAAAAGATATTCCCATATCCCCCAAACTCTGCAATAAATCGTCCACCAACTTTCAGAGCTTTTGCGATATTTTCTACTGCTAATTTAGGCTCATTAACCCAATGAAGCATAGCATTTGAAAATACTGCGTCAAACTCCCCATTAAATGGCATATCAGTTACACTCATAACTCTTGCATCTAATCCATTTTCTTTAGCTTTAGTTACCATATTTTCACTCAAATCTATACCAATTACTTCTGCTTTATATTTGGCTATATTTAATCCTAAGATACCATCACCACAACCCAAATCTAATATCTTCTCACCCTCTTTTGGGTTTAATAACTCTACTACAGGAGAGGCTAAATCTGATACAAATCCTGCATGTTTTCTATATTTTTCGGCGTTCCAACTATTTGTTTTTTGTCTGTTCATATTTTTTTCTTTTATGTTTTTATCAATTATCCGTAGGTGTGACCATGTCACACATCAAATAAAATTTCAAATTGTAAAATGATATTGGTTTAGTTGTGTGACATGGTCACACCTACAAGCATATTTAGGTTAGTCATCCAATCAAGGAATCAAAAATTGTAAAGGGGTATGCTCACTAACCGAGCAGGAATAAAAAGAGAAGAAGAGCAGATATTCTCGTATTGATATGTGATATTTTTAAATGGTTCATCCTGCTCTCCTTGTTGTTTTAGTTGATGGAAGTTTATCAGAATAATCTGTTGTTGTCAAATCAAAATCTCTCCACTCAAAAACCCCATACTCTAAATTATCCATACCCATCTTTTTAGTCTCTCTCCATCCCTGTTTTTTTAATGCTTTAGCAATTAGTCTATTTTTTAGACCATGTCCTGATAAAAAGATAGCCCCATACTCTCTAGCAAATTTTATTAATATCTTTGATGCCTCAAAAGCCTCTATTTTACTCTCCCTATAAGATTTACTCCCACCCGAAAATCCCATAAACCAAGCCAATTTAAACCAAAACCCCCATGTAAAGAGAGGTAGTTTCATAATTTTTAGTTTAGTATAAGGGGATTCTACCTCTGCAAAGAGTCTATTGATATAATCAGGCTCTTTGCCCAAAAGAGCCAAAGTATCAACTGAACGACCAAGTCCACTAGAGACAAAGTAGTTGCAACTATTGGCTACTTCTAAAAGCTCTTGATGATTTTTGATATTGGTCTCTATGGGGGTTATATCATACTCTTTTATTACTTCTCTTAGCTCATTGGCATATATTTTTCGGTTCTTTATTAGGACTTTGGCGTGTCTCATAATGATGATTTTTGGTATATCAGGAGTTTTATTTGAGTGGTTTAGCTTTAAATGCTTTTTGGGTTTATAAACTCCATCCTCGACCAAGCTTTTAGCATAATTGGTTGAGAGATAATCGGTATTGATTCTCATCCCAACTCTGCCTAAATCCAATCTATCACTATCAAAACATATCTGAACAATTAAATCATCTGCCAAAGGATAGAGAGTATGATTTTTACAAGCAAAAATCAATTTTTCACTCTCCTCTTTTGATAGAGATATAATCTTTTTCTTTAAAAGCTCCTCAACAAAAATAGAGGCTCTTAGTCCATGAGCTGGGTCGTGATACTCATTTTCTCTTTTTGAATCATGAATCAAGGCAAAAAGTTCAAAAACATCTGATTCTATATTGTAGTGCTTGGCTAAGATTTGTGTGTTTCTATAGACTCTTTTCCAATGAGAAATACCATGGTCTCCATGATAATCTATTTTAAAATCTTTGGTTATGAGTGCTACTAGGGATTTATTGTTGAAATATTTTGTTTTATACATCTATTTTCTCTATTCTCAAATAGTTTATATCCTCTCTTTGTGTTGAAACTTTTTCATCATAACTTCAATTATCTCTGCTTTTTCTAAAATATTATAGAGATTATTTTTTTTGTCTTTTATTTCAAAATAGGGAAATTTTTTTACCATTTTAACATAACAATCATATCTTTTTATTATCAAATTAGTTATATTTATCTATTTTTAAAAATTATCAAACTCTCGCTGTAGCTCTATCTCTTCAAGGGCTTCTCTCTCTTTATCACTCATCATCATCTTCTTTACCTTTTTAGAAAAAAGTGTTTTACTCTCTATTTTTGTAAAATATAAGTACAAACCAAAAGATATAGCAAATGCCATTATTATAGTAATAAGTTTTTGAGCAGGGTTAAATGACTCGATTGCATCTTTTGTACGAATCTCACAGATACCTCCTGGACAATAACTTACAGGGTCTTTTTTAAACAATCCATATATTTTACATCCTACACATATAGAGAAAGCTGATTCAAAAAAGAGTAGAGCCAAACAGATAATACAGACTAGCACTTTAATAGGATTTGGCTGAAAATCTATCACAAGTAGATAAAACATCGGCAGAGCCAAGAGTAAGCCTATCCCCCAAGCAAAGCGTTTTTGAGTAGCCCCAACATACTCTGGGCGTTGATTTTGCACAAAAAACCTACCCAACAGTAGACTAGGAGAGTAGCGAGGTTGAATAACACGAATCACAAAATCCAAAGTAAAAAAAGAGATAAAGACTTTGGTGACAATAATATGTCCTAGTGCTACAGCGTTAACCAAACTAAGTATACCTATGAGAAATAGTATTCCTGCTCCTGCACGGGCTTCTCTTTCATTTAATACAAGTACATCATACTCATCTACCCTCTCTCCATATTGAAAAAAACTCATCTATATCCTTTAATGTCAATTAGGATATTTTACACTAATTATTTTAAGTTATTCTTATATTTGTAAATATGATAAATTAATACTATTAAAGAGCTATACATCAGAAAAATTTCGAAATTAATCTATTTATACCCCTTAACATAATGCTCATTTTTATACTTTTTAACACGCTTATCATCCACAGCAATATTAAAAAGCCCCTTAATCGCATCAACTCCTTTGGATGAGCCTGTATTGGCTGAACACTGTCTTAGGTTTTGAGTGGCATCATGCAAAAAACGATTAAACATCTGCTCTGCCATCTTTTGCATATTGGCTTCGTACTCTTTTGGGACAAACTTTTTCTTTATGGCACGATTTAGCTCTTTGGTTATAGCATCTTTTGCTTGTAGTCTCATATCTTTTATTACTGGTTCTATAGACAAAGCTCTAAGCCACTTATAGAACTCTTCTTTGTATTTATCAACTATGACAACTGCTCTGTTTGCCTGTTCTTGTTTGAGAGCATGATTCTCTTTTGAAATAGCTTTTAGGTCATCAATCCTAAAGAGTTTTAGTTTTTTTAGATTCATCTCCTCTATATCTATAGGGATTGCCATATCAAACCAAACTCTATCAAAATTATCACTCTCTATCATACTTCTGTTTATAATCGTACCCTTTGCAGATGTAGCAGAGAATAGTAGACGATAACGATTTAGATACTTATGAAGATGCTCCATAGTATCTACTCGCACATCCTCATCCAAATCTTTTGCTATTCTCTCTAATTTGGCTCTATCTCTACCCAAAAGCAATACATCACAACCTAATCTAAGTAGATTTTTCGCAGCGATTATACCCATCTCACCAGCACCAACTATCACTGCTGTCATACCAGAGATATTGTCTCCATATATCTTGTAGGCTTGTGCTACAGCTACAGAGGCTATAGAGATAGGATTTTTAGATATATTAGTCACATTTCGAACCTCTGCGGCACACTTGATAGCATAGGAGATAACACGATTTAGTTTTCGACCTGCTGTTTTATTTTGAAATGAAAAACGATAAGCATCTTTGACCTGTCCTGTTATCTGTGACTCTCCAATAACCAAAGACTCCAAAGAGGAGACAACAGAGAAGATATGAGAAATAGCTGCGGCATCATCATATCTACCATCCATCCCTTTTAGCTCATAAAATGAGAGACCCGATTTGAGACTAAGAAGCCCCAAAATAGCATGATAACTAGAAAAAGCATCTTTGGTAGCTACTACTATCTCAACACGATTACATGTAGAGACTATATACGCCTCTTGGATAAAATCAAAACCTGTTAGCTTTAAAAGCATAACCCTTATTTCATCATCTGTAGCAAATGCTAACTTTTCTCTAATAGACTGTTCACAATTTTTGTGATTAAATGAGACAACTTGATATGACATTAAAACTCTCTCTCTATCATCGCTTTTGCGATATTGGATAAATCATACTCACCCAAACTCTCCATAGAAGCTATAGCCTCTAAAATAAGCTCTCTAGCCTCTGCATAGGACTTTTCAATTATACTATATCTACTCATAGCACTCTTTATCCATAACTCCTCATCTCTACTTAAGCGTTTACGATGTAATGATACTAGATACTCTCTATCCTCTTTTGCCAAGACATCATATAGGTACATATATGGTAGTGTCACTTTTCCCTCTACAAAATCATGCAGAGCAGGTTTTCCTAGGGTCTTGGAGTCAGATGTAATATCCAAAATATCATCAATCATCTGAAAAGCCAAACCAAGTTTACGCCCATAATCACGATATGCTACTCTATCTTTTCCAACTAAAATAGCCGCAGCTTCTGCACTAGCTTCCATAAGTGATGCTGTTTTTTGATATAACATCTTTAGATATGCCTCTTGGTTAGTATGAAATCTACGAGATAGCTCCACATCAGCAAGTTCCCCCAAACTCAACTGAACAACAGCATTTGAGACTACTTTTGCGACCTCTGTAGATATGGATGTCAACTCAAAAAAGGCTTTTGAGTATAGTATATCACCCATCATGATAGCTGTTTTATTTCCCTCACTAGCATTGAGAGAGACCCTACCTCTACGACTCTTGGCATCATCTATCACATCATCATGTAGCAGACTAGCTGCATGAATCATCTCAACAGTAGCAGCTGTTTTTATAATTTTTAAATCACCACCTGCAATCTTTAGAATCAACTTTGTTCTTAGTCTCTTTCCATGAGGTAGTCTTCGATAGAGAGATGAGACAGAGCTATCATTTAGCTCTGCAATATACTGCTCTATTTTTCTCTCGACGGCATTTATCACCTATGAGTCCTTATTATTAATTAAATTGTGGTAACCACAAGAGGTTACCTATATGGAATATTTGTTATTCACACTGAGTAACTATATTACCCACAAGCTCTATATATAGACTATTTGTTCTCGCGTCCAACTCTGGGTCTATAACCATACTTCTCATAAGCTGTTCATGCTCCTCTTCTAAACCTCTCTCTTCAAGAATTTTTTCAGCTACTGCAAATCGCCGAAACATCTTATCTATCTCCATCTCCACAATATTTTGATTAGCTGTCTTTGCAATCGAAAAATAGTTACTCTTTGGTGTTCCTACGAACGCGTCATCATCATCAAATAGATTCATTATCTTATCTCCAAATTTAAAATTAGATTATTATAGCTAATGAGTTGTTAAAATGTATTGTTATCTAGTATATAAAAGAGGTTGACTCTTTTTAGTGTAACGAAACAATAGCCTCATAAGCTGTATCTATCATCTTGTCTATCTCATCATAAGAGATAACATATGGAGGCATAAAATAGATAATATGCCCCAAAGGACGAAGCAGAACTCCATTATCTAACCCGTATTGATAGACCTTTAGACCTATTCTCTCCTCTGATTTATACCCTTTTAACTCCACAGCAGCTATCATTCCTGTTTGTCTTATCTCTTTTACATTTGAAAGTTTTTTAAATTTTTCTAACTTATCCAATATATAAGCTGATTTCTCCCTATTCTCTTCTATAACATCAGTTTTTTCAAATAACTCCATTGTAGCTAAAGCAGCAGAACAGGCTAGAGGATTTCCTGTATAGCTGTGTGAGTGTAAAAAGGCTTTGAACTCATTGTAATCACAATAAAAAGCACTGTAAATATCTAGTGTTGTTATCGTAACAGCCAAAGGGAGATAGCCACCTGTCAAACCTTTTGAGAGAGTCATAAAATCAGGAGTAACTCCTGCTTGTTCACAAGCAAACATAGTTCCTGTTCTTCCAAAACCCGTCATGATTTCATCTGCTATAAGATGAACTCCATATTTTGAACAGACCTCTCTTGCCAATTTTATATATAGAGGATGATACATGTGCATATCTCCTGCACCTTGAACTAGTGGTTCTATAATAAATGCCGATATTTCATCTCCTCTACTCTCTAGTATCTGTTCAAGCTCTACAATAGCCTCTCTTGCACTCTGCTCTGTTTGGTCTATGGGTACAGGAGTTTGAATAGAGGAGATTAATAGTGGTGCATAGGTCTCTTTGTACAACTTCACATCTCCTACACTCAATGCACCAATAGTCTCACCATGATAACTATTGGTTAGAGATAAAAATAGTGGACGATGAGAGCCGCTGTTTCTATGATAATGGAAACTCATTTTTAGGGCTACCTCTACAGCAGACGAGCCATTATCTGCAAAGAAAACCTTATCTAAACCTTTTGGAGTTAAATTGACAAGTCTCTCTGCTAAATCTACAGCTGGTCTATGAGTAAAACCTGCTAAGAGAACATGTTCTAGCGTATCTAATTGCTCTTTTACTCTATTGGATATATGCTCATTGACATGCCCAAACAGATTTACCCACCATGAGCTTACAGCATCTATATAACTATTATTTTCAAAATCATATAAGTAGACACCTTTGGCTCTTTTGATAGGAATTAGTGGTAGAGTCTCATGGTCTTTCATCTGTGTACATGGATGCCAAATATTTTTTAAATCCTCTTCTACTATTTGACTATTATTACTAATATTCACGCTATTCCCTCACTTTTTGACTCAATATACTACTATTATTATGATGATTTCATTAATAATTAACCACAAGTAGACTAAAATTATGAAATTTTTATATTAAGGCAATATTAACATGATAAGTTGGATGCAAAAGAATAACAAATTTCTCATAATTACTATTTGGATAGCTACAATATCATTTATTTTTACGGGAGCTACCTATGGTTTCTCCTTTGGGATAAAGAGTAGTAGTATCGGTAGGGTTGGAGAGATTGAGATAAGTAGAGATAGGTTTCAGATGGAGTATAATAATCTCTATAGTAGATATAATCAGATGTTCCAAGGTAAGTTTGATGAGGAACAAGCAAAACAGATGAATCTACAACAACAGGCATTAAACTCAATGGCAGCACAAGCTCAAATACTTAATCTTGCAAAAGAGTTTGGTATTATTGTCACAGACAAAGAGGTTGCTGATAAGTTGGCTTCTGTCCCAGCATTTCAGAAAAATGGTGTTTTCAATAGAAGTATATATGACAACTTTATAAAAAACTCCAGAGTTAGTACAAAGACATTTGAGTCTAGCCTAAAAGACAACCTCATTATCATGAAAACATTTGATATACTAAACCTCAAAAGTTTAGAAGATGAGTATAACGCATTCTCCACAGCCTATAGAGTTGCTGATAAAATCAAATATATTACCCTCAGTGAAAAAGATGTAAATGTAACTATTGATGAGGCTAAGTTAAAAAGCTTTTGGGAAGGGAGAAAGGAGCAATTCCAAACAGCAAAACAGTACTCTTTTGATGTTGTTTGGACAGAGAGTAAAGATATAAATGTCACAGATGCAGAGATAGAGGCTCACTTCAAAGAGAATAGCTTTAAATACCGAGATAGAGAGGGAAAACTACTAACATTAGAGAATGCAAAGGAGAAAATCACCAAAGATGTCAAGCTTAAAAAATCAAAAAAATCTGCAAATAAACAGTATATAGCATTCAAAAAAGGTAAGATAGAAAAGAGCGAAACTTTAACTTATGATATAGGTGATTTTAGACTCTCAAAAGAGATATGGGAGGAGGTTCGAACAAAAAAACTTAATGACCTACTCAAGCCTAAAATCATAGGTAACCGATACGCAACACTTAAAATTATTGATATAAAAGAGCCTGTTGTAAAAACATTTGAAGAGGCAAAAGAGTTGGTCACTCCAGAGTACAAAGAGGGTCTTATAAGAGAATCCTTAGCTAAACTTGCAGAGACTACACTCAAAGATATTGATAAGAAAAATGGTCAAATATCAGACTTTTTAACTGTCAAAAACATTGAGAAACAAGATTTAGGTTTAAATGAACAAGAAAACTCAAACTTTGGCTCCAAACTATTTACTTCTAACCAAGAAAAGGGTATCATATCTACAGGAGAAAAGGTTGTTGTCTACAAAGTTATTGAACAAAAACTGATTTCACTTGACCAAAATGATACGGATGCTCTCCACCAAACTGCTGACCAACTAAAGACGCAATCATTTGAATCAAATCTTATGAAAAAGTTAGGTAAGAAGTATCCTACAGAATTTTATAAATGATATAACCAAGGATTGAATTTGAGTACACCCATCTTAGCCATTGATATAGGCTCTACAAAAATATGTGCAATTATTGGGAAAAAAGAAGATGGTAGAGTTGAGATTAGTGGTCATGGCATCACTAAATCTCAGGGGATAAAAAAGGGAACAATAACCAATATTGAACAAGCAGCAAAGGCTATAAAAAGAGCTGTAGACGATGCTAAAAGAGTATCTGGTCTAAATATCACAACTGCTACAATATCCATATCCGCCGCTTATACAAAAAGTATAAACTCTACAGGTGTCGTCAATATCCCAAATAATGACATCTCAATCAATGAGATAAACCGTGTAATGCAGACAGCACTATACAACGCAAATATACCCAATGAGTTTGAAATTTTACATGTATTACCATACAAGTTTAAAATAGATGAACAGGATTATATAGAAGACCCATATGGTATGAATGCTAGTCGTATGGAGGTCGATACACATATAATTATGACAGCAAAATCTAGTCTTGAAAATCTAAAAAAAGCAGTGAATGCTGCCAATATAGAGATAGGCAAAGTCGTATTGAGTGGATATGCTTCATCTCTAGCCGTTATTAATCAAGATGATAAAGAGAGGGGTGTTGCAGTTATTGACTTGGGTGGACAGACTAGCAACCTTGTTATTCATGTAGGGAACTCTATACAATACAATGACTTTTTATCTGTTGGCTCAAACCATATCACAAATGACTTATCTATAGCACTACATACACCTTTTGATACAGCAGAAGAACTAAAGATTACAAAAGGTAGCCTACTTACTACAGGTGTTAGTGAAAATGTAGAACTACCTATTATAGGAGATGAAAATAATCTAAATACTGTCTCTATGGATATTGTTCACAATATCATACATAGTCGAATGGAGGAAGCACTAACTATACTGGCAAACTCTATAGCCAATTCAGGTCTAAAAAATCAGATTGGAGCAGGAATAATGCTAACTGGTGGAATGACACATATAGAGGGTACAAGAGAACTTGCACAAGCTCTTATGCCAAATATACCTATCCGTATAGGTAGCCCGTCATATATAAATAAAATCTCAAATGAACTACTATCTGCTGACTACTCTGTAGCTATTGGTCTACTTCTATATGAGGCTGGATATAATACGGAGTATGAACTAGAGAGAAACAAACAGATGCTACACTCTAAAGAGTACATACCCAAAGACTCTCTAAGTGACATCGCTTCAATTACTGGAGTTAAACCAAAAATTTCTGTGACGGAGTTTGCTCCAAAAGAGAAAGAGGCTAACGAGCTTTTTGCCGATTTGAGCAGAGAGCCTATAAAAAACAATAGCAGCCCTGTACAGAGTTTTGTAGAGTGGGCAAAAAGAATATTTTAAATAAAAGAAGAGTAAGGAGGAAATAATGGAAGAGTTCAACATAACTGAGTCTCACTCAGGGGTTCATGGAGCCAAAATAAAAGCTATAGGTGTCGGTGGTGGTGGTGGTAACATGATTAACCACATGATTAATGAAGGAATAGGAGGAATTGACCTTCTTGTTGCCAATACAGATGCACAAGCCCTTGATGCCTCTCTCGCACCATACAAAGTACAACTAGGTATGAATATAACCAAAGGTCTAGGTGCAGGAATGAAACCAGATGTAGGTAGAGCTGCAGCTGAGGAGAGCTATGATAGTATCAAAACTATGCTCAATGGTGCTGACCTTGTATTTATATCAGCTGGTCTTGGAGGTGGTACAGGTACTGGTGCTGCACCAATTATTGCACAAGCAGCAAAAGAGATTGGGGCGTTGACTGTCGCGATTGTTACTAGTCCTTTTGCATTTGAGGGTAGAAAGCGAAAAAAATTAGCAAAAGCTGGTCTTGATGAGCTAAAAAAAGAGTCTGATTCGATTATTGTTGTACCAAATGAGAGGCTTCTCTCTATAGTTGAGAAGAACCTTGGAATGAGAGATAGTTTTAGATTAGTTGATAATGTATTGGCTCAAGCCGTTGGTGGTATATCAAATGTAATCCTCTCACATGGAGCAAATGATATTAACCTTGACTTTGCTGATGTAAAAACCGTAATGAGCCATAGAGGTCTAGCACTGATGGGTGTGGGTGAGAGTCAAGGTAATAGTGCAGCGTATGATGCAGCAAAAACAGCTATTGAGTCTCCACTGCTTGATAACCTATCAATTGATGGAGCTATGGGTATCTTGGTACATTTCCATATTCACCCTGATTATCCACTAGCTGAAATTTCTGAAGCAATGGATATTGTCGAAGAAAATGCTGATGAAGATGCAAATATTATCTTTGGTACAACTACAAGTGAAGATATTCCACTAGATGAGGTCAAGCTTACTATTATCGCAACTGGTTTTGATGACCCTTCTGACTTAGAGGTAGAGAAAGAGGCATCTAATAACACCAAAAAGACTACTTATATGAGTAAACCTGTCCTTAAAAAACCTGTCCAAAGTACGTTATTGAATAATATCAACTCTGCAAAAGTAGTAGGTGGATACAATAATGACAACGATGACTACTTAGACACTCCTACTTTTTTACGAAGACAGATGGATTAATAGACAATGACGAAAGTTTTCCTCCTACTCTTTATACTTTTGTCACCTTATCTTCTCGTGGCTGATGGACATATTTTTGTCTATCATCGATTTGATGATAACAGGTATCCAACAACAAATATATCTACAAAAGAGTTAAAAAAAGAGTTTGACTACCTCAAAAAACACAACTACAAGGTTGTTCCACTCATCGATATAGTGAACAAAATAAAAGCAAAGGAGAAGGTTCCTGATAATTGGGTTGCATTCTCTATTGATGATGGATTCAAGACCTTTTATAAAAATGGTCTTCCAATTTTCAAACAGTATGGCTACCCATTTACTCTATTTATCGCTGTAAAATATACAGAAGAGAAGTATAAAGACTATGTCTCATGGAGGCAACTCAAAGAGATAGTAAAATATGGTTCAGTGGAGTTTCATAGTTATGGACATGGTCACTTTGGACAGATGAGCGACACAAAAATCAAAGCCGATATGGAAAAGGGTTTAGCTCTTATGAAAAAACATTTAGACTATAAACCTACTCTCTTTGTTTACCCATATGGAGAGTATGATAGTAGAGTTGAAAAAGTACTAGAGCCCTATAATTTTCAAGCTGTTTTTAATCAAAATATTGGTGCAATTAATGGAGAGTGTTCAGATGAGTATGATATTGACCGTTCAGCTGTAGTAGGTAGTAATGCCAAAGATTTTAAACTATATCTTCACTTCAAAGAGCTTTGTGGTGTTACCTTTCATAGACCACTTATCTACCCAAAAGATAAGGTAGTAAGAACTGTTGAAGTTACACTAAGTGACAAAAATATCAAAGATGCAGAGATTTTTATATCTAACAATGGATGGCATAGAGTAAAAGTAAAAAATGGGAAGATACTATACAAAGCAGACAAAAAAGTGAGACTAAACCGTATAAAAATTGGTGTGAAGGTCAAAAATAGAATAAAACTTATGGTACTATCAAAATAGCAGTATAATCTTAATATGTTATACTTCAAAATATTTTCACTAAGGAGAGAGAGATGAATAGAAAATTCTATACCCTACTACTTGCTGCACCATTGATTTTTATTGCGTGTAATACAGCTCAACCAACAGCAAAAGTTCAAGAGGTAACGAAGAGTCCAACAACAGAGGTGGTTAAAGAGATTGTTGAACAGAAAATAGCCGTTGAGCCAAAAGATGATACTAAACAGGTAGCTACAACTACTATCGGTGGAGTAACATATGTTGATAAATCTATGATTCAAGAGCAGGGATTACTACATATAAAATCATTTATAGGAACTCTTAAACCAACTCTTAAGAGTGCAATGCAAGATGGCCCAACCGTTGGCGCTGGAGTATGTGCATCACTAGCACTACAGATGACAGATGATTATAATGCACTAACTACAGATACAAAAGTAAGAAGAACAGCTCTTAAGTATAGAAATCCAAAAAACAAACCAGATGCAATCGATACAAAAGTGATGAATGAGCTTGTAAGAAGAGGTGATTTTAAACCTGTTACTATTGATGCAGGTGACCACTATAGAGTATATAAACCTCTACAAACAAAAGCAGAGTGTCTTGTTTGTCATGGTGATGTCTCAAAAGTACCAGAAAAAGTAGCTGCAATGACCAAGAGAAAATACCCAAAAGATTTAGCTGTAGATTTTGCAGAGGGTGAGTTTAGAGGTGCTGTTGTAGCAGAGATAAAAAAATAATAACAATATTTAAGATATAATACCCCCAATAAAAATTGGGAGTATTATATATGAATGATGTCATACAATGGCTAAAAGATAACGGCAATCTAAAGATTATAGATGAGCCACTAGATGTAGAGCTAGAAATCCCCCATATAGCCTATATAGAAGTGAAAAAAGAGAACTCTCGACCACTACTTTTTACAAAACCTATCAATCGAACAAAGGGTATAGAGTATGATATGCCTGTGCTTATGAATATATTTGCAAATAAACAGCTTACTCAAAATATATTTGGAAAACACCCCGATAGAGTTGCTGAGGGGATAGAGAGACTACTAAAACTAAAACCACCCAAAGGGTTAATAGCAAAACTAAAGATGATTCCCCAGCTCTTTGCACTAAAAAATGTCTTTCCTAAACGACTCAAAAGTACAGGTGCATGTCAGCAACTAATTGTAAAGAAAAAAGATGTAAATTTAGATAAGTTACCTATCTTAAAGACATGGGAAGAGGATGGGGGAGCTTTTATTACTATGGGTCAAGTCTATACACAGAGCCTTGATGGAGAGATGCAAAACCTTGGGATGTATAGACTGCAACAGTATGATAAAAATCATCTAGGAATGCACTGGCAGATACACAAAGACGCTTCGCACTTTTTTGACCAATACCAAAAAGTAGGGAAAAAGATGCCTGTAACTGTGGGAATTGGTGGTGACCCTCTCTATATATGGTGTGGTCAAGCTCCTATGCCTCATGGGATGTTTGAGATGTTGCTTTATGGATTTGTGAGAGGTAAAAATGCTAGGCTTGTTAAATCAATAACTAATGATATTTATATTCCTGAAGATGTAGATATAGTTATAGAGGGGTTTGTAGACCCACAAAAGATGAAAATCGAAGGGCCTTTTGGAGACCATACAGGATATTATACACTCAAAGAGCCTTATCCTGTTATGGAGATAGAGACTATTACTATGAAAAAGAAGCCTGTTTTTCAAGCTACAGTTGTAGGGAAACCACCTCTGGAGGATAAATATATGGGTTGGGCAACGGAGAGAATATTTCTACCCATGCTAAAACCTATGGCTCCTGATTTAATAGACTATTATATGCCTGAAAATGGGGTATTTCATAATCTAATACTTGGAAAAATGAAGACTCTATACAAAGGTCATGCACAGCAATTTATGCACGCCTTTTGGGGTGTGGGACAGATGAGTTTTGTCAAACACGCTATTTTTGTAAATGCCGATGCTCCTGAATTATCTGATGATATGGCTATTACAGAGTATATATTAAATAGGCTTGACCCTGATAAGATTTTAATTACCCAAGGGATTATAGATGCTCTTGACCATACAGCTAATGAGACGCTAGTGGGTGGTAAGCTTGGGATTGATGCCACGGGTGATATAGTAGAGAGTGGAGTAGAAAATCCTATTGATAATACTACCTTACTTCAAAAAATGCAAGAGATAGATAGCTCTATTTTAGAATTAAGACAATATTTTATAGAGACTAAAAATCCTATTTGTGTTGTTACAGTAAATAAAACTAAATCTGTTATGAGTGATATTAAAAAGATATATCATCTAAAAGAGCATATTAAAGTATTGATTATTTTTGATAAAGAGAATAATGATATAGATGAACCATATATGCTACTATGGCGAGTGGTTAATAATATTGATGCACAAAGAGATGTGATTATTAAACCAATTATAATTGTAGATGGAACAAACAAGAGTAAGGTAGATGGATTTAATAGAGAGTGGCCCGGTGATACATTTTGCACCAAAGAGGTATTGGATAACTTACAAAAGAGAGGTTTAATAGATATAGATGAAGCATTTATCAAAAAATTTGGACTCTTGCCTTTTGAATAGTATAAAAACCCCATATTGGCTACTAGAAGAGGAGCTTTTAGAGAATAACTTGAAGCTATTAGCAGATATAAAAGAGCAAACAGGAGTAAAAATACTCCTCGCTCTAAAGGGTTATGCACTATGGCAAAGTTTTCCCTTGGTCTCAAAATATCTCGATGGATGTTGTGCTAGTGGACTATATGAAGCTAAACTATCAGATGAGAAATTTACAAAAGAGACACATACATATAGCCCTGCTTTTAAAGAGGAGGATATAGAGGAGATAGCTACTATCTCTAATCACCTAGTTTTTAACTCCCCCTCACAATTTAGAAGATTTGCTTCACTTTCTAAAAAATATAATTCCAAAATCTCTATAGGTCTAAGAGTCAATCCAGAGTATTCAGAATCTCCTGTAGAGCTATATAATCCTTGTGGTTTATATTCAAGACTTGGAACGACTATTTCTAATTTTGATGAAAGTATAATAGAGGGTCTTGATGGTTTACATTTTCACGCTCTTTGTGAACAAGACTCTAATGCCTTGGAGAAAGTTTTAGAGGTATTTGAAAAAAATTTTGGAGAGTATCTAACAAATATGAAATGGGTTAATTTCGGTGGAGGTCACCATATTACTCGCAAAGATTATAATATAAAAAAACTTATAGATATACTAAACAAGTTTAAAAATAGACATCCACATCTACAGATATATTTAGAACTAGGCGAAGCAGTAGGGTGGGAGACTGGAACGCTAGTAACTTCTGTTCTTGATATAGTTCATAATGGTATAGATATAGCTATACTAGATACATCAGCAGAGGCACATATGCCTGATACTATTATTATGCCTTATCGAGCAGAAGTTAGAGGTACAGAGGGAGCAGGAGTAAAAAAATACACCTATCGTCTAGCAGGAAATACATGTCTAGCAGGGGATATTATGGGTGATTACTCCTTTGATAAACCTCTACAAATAGGTGACAAGATTATATTTGAAGACCAAATGCACTACACTATGGTCAAATCTACCACTTTTAATGGAATTCCTTTGCCATCTATTTTAATTAAAAGAACCAATGGATTAATTAAAGTTATTAAAAAATTTGGATATATAGATTTTAAAAATAGACTATAATAGATTTTTTTTAATATATTATAACTATTTTTTAGACAAATACCCCATAAAAGAATATTTTAAAACTAATTAAAATATTTTATAATTAAATTACTCAATTTATGATATAGTTTCAGCATTCAAGGAAATATAAGAGGAACTTGAATAATTTTTTTAGTTTATTCATCAAACTAATTCAATCTATCAATTGACATATAAAAAAAGGAAATTACATATGTTTACAGACAAAAAGAGGCTTTTGAAAAGTTTGTTTGTGTGTGCAGGAGCTTTATCTTTTGTACATGCTTCTGTACCTATTGCATCAGGATATATTGGTGCTACTAAATTAGATGAGACCAACACCTCTGTGAGAATCTCATTTGAAGATAACTCCACTAATGAAGATGGATTTTATATCTCCATCCATAACTATACAGATAATATACCTTTTGCTACTATTGAGGTTGACTCTACAAATGGAGACCATGGTTATGCTAATATCACTGGATTAACTTGTGATAAGACATATCAAGCTACAGTTATTGCTTATAATGAAGATGGAAACTCTACAGGAAATCCTCTAACCTCATTTAATATGCAAAGTACTTTTAATGCAACTTGTGGTAATAGTTCTTCTCCAGAAACTCCTCTTCAACCAGGTCCATATATAGGTGTTACATCTCTTGATAATAGTCCTTCTGCTGTTAGAGTCAACTTCAAAGACAACTCTGATAACGAAGATGGGTTTAGAATTTTTGATGGAGCAGGAATTGATATAACTATCCCTGCAAATGATAGAACTGTACACCCTGATGTATATGTCAATTTAACAGGGCTAACTTGTACTCAAATCTATGGGCTACAGGCAGTAGCTTATAAAGGTACTTTGGAGTCTTTACCTACACCTATTAGAACATTTAGGATAGGGAGTACATTTAATATCTCTTGTGATGGTAATAGTACTTCTACAAATCAAGCTCCAGTAGCCAATGCAGGTAATGACAGAACTATTGCTTTAGAAGATGAAGGAACTCCTATATTATTGGATGGAAGTGCTAGTTATGACCCTGATAGTGACCCTATTACTTATAATTGGAGTTTTATCTCTAAACCAGTAGGAAGTAGTGCAACTCTTGATGATAATACAATCACGACTCCTTCATTTATTGCTGATATTGAAGGAATATACTCTCTTCAACTTATTGTTAATGATGGACAAATAGATAGTGTAGCTGATGGTGTCAAGATAACAGTTACGGACAGTAATGGTAGTAGCCCTGTTCCTGAGTGTATTGACCCAACCACTTTAACACCACAATTTGATTAGGAGAGAGATTATGTTAAAAAAAATATTAATAAGTACAGTAGCAGTAGTGGCTTTGGGGCAGAATCTTAATGCTGATGATTATCATCTTTATGGTGAGTGGACACCTGGTAATTTAACTAATTATTTTGGTGCTACAGGATTTGTAGATAATAATGGACTTTTAGGAGGAGATAATGGTGACCAGTATATATTTTTTACTGCTGGGCCAGGAGGAGATTGGTCAAGTAAAGGATATATTTATAAAGTTGAGGTCAACGGTGACCCAAATGCTCACCCTGATGTAAATGGACAACCTACAGCAGATAGGGTTTTTACTTATGTTAGTGAACATGAATTAAGTAATGGACGAGGTCATGCAGGGGAATTTTATGTTGATAATACTGGTATATATTATGGTTCAGGACAAAATATTAAAAAATGGGATTTTGATTGGACTAATGAAACAGATATAATTTCAAATGGTAATATAAGTACTGAGACACTTGCATACAATAAAACAACAGGTGAATGGTGGACTGCTACTCGTAGTAGTAGGTATGTTTATAGATATAATAATAGTACAAATCAATGGGAATATCAATTTAGCTATCCAAATTTAGCTGGAAGCCATCATGACGGAATGGAAATAGTCAATAATAAAATCTATATTTCAGATATGACCACTGATAAAATTATTGTTTATGAACTAAATGCTACAGGAGGAGTTTCTGATACTTCTGCATATAATATTTATGATTATAGTGCAAATCCTGATGTCGAAGGTATGGGGTTTGGTCCAAATCAACACTTTTGGATTGCAGGATATAGACCATCTAATATTTATGAGATAGGTGAAGGAAGTCTAGCAACTTCTTGTAGCCAAACCTTCAACTACACCACCAATTGGACAATGCAACGCTCAAAATGTGACAATATGAAAGTCCCAGGATTTGATGATACCATTATGGCAAAAATGGAAGATGGTAAACTTATCTATGCTACGGCAGATGCAGGTGCAAAAGCTTGGTTAGAGGGATTAAGTTGTGATGTGACAGTAGTTGATGAACTCACATTAAATACAGGTGATGGTGTTTGGTTAGTTGGAAAAAATGATATTAGCAAAACTATTGCTTCAGGCGAAAATAGAAATAATTATGTTAATTTTGTCAATGGAGCTTATACTTTTATTGGGTTTAATATTCCTATAGATTTAAATGATAAATTTGGAACTCAACCTGTTGAGAACATCTATTATTATAATGGTGGATGGAACACTTGGACTCCTGCTGACGGTAATCAAACTGTTCTTGCAAATCAAGGTTTATATATACTACCAAATGGTGACTTTAGCTTATTGATTAAATAATTTAATAATATGGGATAGGTTTATTCTCTAAAATAGAATAAACCCACTCCCTATATATTCTCTAATACTTTTGTCATCTATAGCAATCTCAAAAATCTCTTTTATTGTATCAATTTGGTGAAATTTTTTTGGCTAAAACATTTAATTTTACTACTAAATATACAAAATAATACTTAAAATATACTAAAAAAAGCCTATTTAAAGCTATTTCTGAAAATAAAATTTTATATATGTTAATCAATGTTAGTTTTATCAAAAGGATTTTCTATATTTTTTTATTCTTAATAGTTTTAATTTATTTAAATTTATTATTTTTTGCATCTTTCAAAACAAATATAAACTACTTATATAGATAAAAATCCAAATATTATATAGTATTTTTTCATTTTTTATACTAAATTATCATCTTTTATATCATTTTTTAGTATAAAACATTATAAATAAATAATTATAAATTAATATAATTATTTAATAATCACATTATTCATTTTATGATATAGTTTCAATATTCAAGAGAATTGGGAAAACTTGAATATTTTTTTTAGTTTATTCAAACTAATTTAATCTAACTATATATAAAAAGGAAATTACACATGTTTACAGAAAAAAAGAGACTTATTAAGACTCTGTTTATATGTACAGGAGTTGTATCTTTTATACATGCCTCTGTACCTAATGCACCAGGATATGTTGGTGCTACTAAAATTAAATCTGATGAGACCAATACCTCTGTAAGAATCTCATTTGAAGATAAATCTACTGATGAGGATAAATTTTATATCTCTGTCCATAACTATACAGATGATATGCCTTTTGCTACTATTGAAGTTGATTCAACAAATGGAAACCATGGTTATGCTAATATCACAGGATTAACTTGTGACAAGACATATCAAGCTGTTGTTGTTGCTCATAATCAAGATGGTAACTCTTCAGAAAGTGATACAACTACATTTAATATCAAAACTACTTTTAATGCAACTTGTGGAGATACTCCTCCTTCAACAGTTTTACAGCCAGGACCATATATTGGTGTTACAGCTATAGATGAGGATAACACATCTGCTGTTAGAATCAGTCTCAAAGATAACTCCAATAATGAAGATGGTTTTAGAATTTTTGATGGAGCAGATATTAATGTAACTATTTCTCAAAATGATGAAAATTCACACCCTTATGTATATGCAAACTTAACAGGTCTAACTTGTACTAAACTTTATAGCCTTCAAGCTGTATCTTTTAAAGATGAAGTAGAGTCACTGCCTACACCTGTGAGAACATTTAAAATAGAGAGTACTTTGGGTATAGATTGTAATGAGGATAATAGTCCTGTTCCTGAATCTATTGACCCAACTACTTTAATACCAGAATTTGATTAGGAGAGGTATTATGTTAAAAAAAATATTAATAAGTGCAATAGCAGTAGTGGCTTTTGGACAGAGTCTCAATGCAGACGATTACCATCTTTATGGAGAGTGGACACTTGATGGACTCTCTTCTTTCTATGATGCCACAGGTTATATAGACACAAATGGAACAAAATTGGGAGTACCAGAAGCTGAATATGTTATTTTTAATAGTAGAGGAATAGGATATATCTACAAAGTTGATGTAGAAGGTGACCCAAATATGCACCCTGATAATCCTCTAGCAACAGGTCCTGTAGCAGATAGAAATTTCACTTTTATAAGTAAATCTCCTTTCTCTTTACCTTCATGGGGAGGTACTGGTGAATTTTATGTTGATGATAGTGGTATCTATTTTGGTTCAGGAAATAATATCAAAAGATGGGATTTCAATTGGAGTAATGAGACAGATATTATAACTAATGGAAATCTTTATTCTCAAACATTAGCATATAACAAAACAAAAAATGAGTGGTGGACTACTACTACTAGTCGAGATGTATATAGATATAGAAATAATCAATGGGAGTATCAATTTACTCATCCTGATTTAGCAGGAGGACATCATGATGGAATGGAAATTGTAGATAATACTCTATATCTATCCGATATGACTAGTGATAAAATCATCGCTTATGAGTTAGATGAGACTACAGGAGATGTTATTCCTGACTCAAATATAACTTATAGCTATACAGCTAATCCTGTTGTAGAAGGTATGGGTTATGGACCAAATAACCACTTCTGGATGGGAGGAGGATATGAACTATATGAAGTTGGAGAAGGAAACCTAACAACCTCATGTACTCAAACTTTCAACTACACTACCAACTGGACAATGGAACGCTCAAAATGTGATAATATAAAAATACCAGGATTTGATGATACTCTTATGGTAACATTACATGATGGAAAATTAATCTTTGTCACAGGAGATGCAAGAACAAAAGCTTGGCTTGAAGAATTAGGTATTGAAGTTCACAATGAAGTAACATTACATACAGGTGAAGGAGTTTGGTTAATTGCTAAGAGTGATATTAGCAAAACTATAACGACTGGTGAGAGTAGAAATAGCTATGTTTATTTTACAAATGGAGCTTATAAATTTATTGGATTTAATATAGCAGTAGATTTAAATGATAAATTTGGAACACAACCTATTGATTCAATATACTATTATAATGGTGGGTGGAATACTTGGACTCCTGCAGATGGAACTCAAACTGTTCCTGCAAATCAAGGTCTATATGTACTACCTAATGGTGATTTTAGCTTGTTAATTAAATAGATTATATTTTAAATAATCTGGGAGAGGTTTATCTACAATAGATATAGACTAAACCAACTCCCCACCCCAACTTCACTCTCTACCTCTATAGTGATATTCAACTCATCACAAAGCTTCTTGACAATATGAAGTCCTACCCCTATACCTCTATCCTGCTCCTTATAAAATCTCTCAAAAATTTTTTTGGTATTTTTAATCCCTTTCCCAGTATCAATGACTATTAATCTACTATTTTCATAAATTATATCAACTTGTCCATCCTGTTTATTATATTTTGAGGCATTACTAATGAGATTATCCATAATTCGTCTAAAGGCTTTTGGATTAGTTTTGAATTTAATGCTTTGGGGAATTTTTATATGATAAGTGATATTAGGATAACTCTTGCGTATTGCATCAACAGAGGATTCAATAACAGCTCTAAGAGCCAAAGTCTCCTGTTGCATTTCATGGTCAAAAAGATAACAGCGTAAATTCTCTTGGAGAGAGAGTATGTTTTCTATATTGCTCTCCATTCTTATAATTTTTCGATTTTCACCTATCTCTCTTTTGAGCATAGAGCTATTTAGTCGTAGACTTGCTAATGGAGTATTGAAATCATGCAGAATATCTTTGATAAACTCCTCTGTTAGATGAAGCGAACGACGCAGAGGTGAGAGTGTATAGAGAGAAAAAAATACAGATAAAATTATAATTACAATAACTATAAATAGAAACTCTCTAAAAAGACTCCATTTTATCTCATTTATCTTCTTTTGATACTCTTTTTGAGAAAGTGATATAACCAGTAGATTATTTTGAGATTTGGGTATAGGGAAATAGGCTTGTAGACCATCTTTTTTATAAAGTTTATAGGTAACAAAATCCCCTCTATCTGCAAAATTTATAGAAAAAGTTTCACACTGTAGATTAAAATTACAGATACGCATTTTGTCAAACAACTTCTCATCAAGAGTGCTTATCTCTTTGGAATAAGTAATAAAAATAACTATAGCTATTAAAATTCCCATAGAGAGAAAAAAAAGTATAAAACCCTTGATAAAAGCCTCTGTCTCAACGCGTCTCAAGCGTATATCCTACCCCTCTAATATTTTTGATATTCAATTTAGTATTTTGTTTAAGCTTATTTAGGGCTACTCTCAATGCACCTGATGAGTATTGAGTGAGACAATCATTCAAATCTGATTTAGTTACTACTCGATTCAAGTTATTTATAAATTTTTCAAATAGACATAACTGCACCTCTCCCATAGGCACAATCCTCTCACCATCTCTTAATACTCTATTTTTAGGATTATATCTAAGATGCTCAATCTCTATAGTTTTAGGTTCAGTTTTGAACTTGGCATTGACTCTAATAAGTATCTCTTCGGGGAAAAATGGTTTTTTGATATAATCTTTTGCTCCAACATTAAAAGCTGTAGCAATCGTCTCAATATCTACTAATGCACTAATAAAAATAGCAGGAGTATTATCATCTGCTTCTCTCAACGCCTCTAATAGTGAGAGACCATCAATTTCAGGTACATTAATATCAAAGATATAGAGGTCAAACTGATTCTCATAAGTTAATATACTCGCCTCATCACCATCATATGCCAAAGAGACAATATATCCTTCCATCTCTAATAGCTCCTCAATAGTCTCTGCTAAAATACGGTCATCTTCTAGTAGTAAAATTCTTTTTTTCATTAGAAAGAGTACCCAAAATTTATATAAAGTTGATTTGTAGAGCTATCAGTTAACCCATAACTATAACCAAAAGTACTAAACCAATTTTTGTCTATGCTATAATAGTTATACATAGATAGATTACTAAGAGTATCACCCTCTCTATAAATACTAGAGCTAGAGGAGTAGACAAAACTACTATAGAGCTTAGATATAAAGCATGAACCAAATCCAAAATAGTAATTTTGACTATTTTGATAGGTTACATTATAAGTTGAACTATTAATATCGTCATCATTTATAACAGTATAACCTACTCCTCCAAAGAGAGAAATATCATTAAATTGGTAATTTAGAGATAAAGAAGCCTTATAATCTATATTATTATTATCCAACTCTGTATCATAAGTTGGAAAAATCGCTGAAGCACCAACTCTCAAAGAGAGTTCAGAAGTAGGTCTAAAACTATAGTATAACCCCAAAGAGCTATCCCCTAATCCTCCCTCTTCATAGTTAGCTGTTTGAAATTTGAGGGTAAACTTCTTGTAGAGATAGTCTGCTTGGAGAGATTCATTTATAGTACTACTATTTATATAGTTAACTCCTACAATTAGATTAAAATGGTATAAATTTTCCTCTTTTGGTAAAACTAACTTCTCTACAGTACATCCACTCATATCAACAATATCTGTCATCTCACTGTGGGGACACAAATCATGCTCATCTGCTACACCATCAAAATCACTATCAGTATACGCAAATAGTATCAACGGTAACAATAACAGACAAAACATACCTATTTTTTTCATACTATCTCCCCAGCTTTTCATTAGATACCACCATTTGGAGTTGGAGTATTTGGTATTCCTTGAGATTCCCCTGTAGAAGGGGTTGTTGGAGGAGGAGTAGTCGTTGTTGGCATCTCTTGAGATTGCTCTACAGTAGGTTCTATAGTTTGGATATTAGGCATCTCTTGAGACTCTGTAACTAGTTGACTTTGATTATTTGGTATCTCCTGCTGAGGCTCCTCTATAATTGGTGAAGTCTGCATACTAGGTATATCTAAAGGTTGTTCTTGCAATGGAGTTGGACTGTTTGGAATATTCGGTATTTGAATACTCTCTTGAATCTCTTCTCTTATCACTATATCTCTACTCATTTGGATATTCTGTTCGATATTACTACTCTGTACCCTCTCTATAATGTTATTATTAAAAGATGAAGGTAAAGAGGTACTCTTTTTATCTGACTTCAACTGTGCAATAGCGTTAGTTCTCTCCTCCTGATTCATCAAAACAAGCTGTCTTTTAAATTGATTCATTAACTCTACTCGTTTGGACTCTGGGGCTTTTTTAATTATCTCAATCTGTTCATCAATACTAAAATTAGTGGCACAACTAAAACTAATTGTAAAAATAAGTAATATAAATATTTGTTTTTTCAAAATTTTGTCCGTTTTTAAATATATTGTACCATTATTGTGTTAGTGAAGTGTTATTTTTAATATTACTTTAATTATATAAGAAGAGAAATAAGATAAAACTTAAAGATGAGTAGAAGAAGATTTAAAAAAAATAGGTTATCTTAAAAAGGTAACCTATTCTATTTGATTAAAATCCACCAACAGTTCCACTTGAAGGAGATGTTATAGTTGTTGTACCTCCTGTGGATGAATCATCACTAGATGTTGTACTTTCAGTAGATGAACCAACACCTGATGTTGCACTTCCTGTTGTACCAGAAGAAGTACCATTACTATCAGAACTATTTGCACTTCCTCCTATATTACCTACTGGTGAAGTTACAACACCACTAGAAGTAGAAGAACTCTCATCACCACTAGAGTCACCACCCATATTTACAGGAGTACCTGTTCCTACGCCTGAACTACTAGAACCTGCTCCAGCAGTATTTGCACTTCCATCTGAGGAACTAGATTCTCCTGTAGCAGAACTATCATTTGAAACAACTTGCATTACACCATTCATACTATTTACCTGTGTCTGTGTTTCAGCCACATGAGATTGAGCTGCAACTTCTGTTACCATCTGACCTTGATAGCTAGAGACTTTTTCTTGAAGCTGACTTACGAGATTACTCAATGCTTCATCTGTAGTAGGAATAGCTCCATCTGAAATCAAGCCCTCTGAGGCTATACTATCTGAAACAGCAGAATCTATCTGAATACCATTTTCAGGATTATTGTCATTATCTAATGTCTGTAAAAGTCTGGCAACAGCAATATTATCCTCTACAACAATTCCATTATCAGCTAAACCTGTAGTATCAATCTCTCTAATCCCTATACCACCAACACTAAATGTACATATATCTCCATCTCGAAATTTAAAAGAACCATCAGCACCAGTAACTCCGTCCTCTCCTTTTTGCATTAATATCGTAAGTTTTTGAGATGAAGAGTTATTACTATCTCCACTATCTGTATTGTTTCCATCAGTAGCTGTTTCATCTCCACTATCTGTATTGTTTCCATCAGTAGCTGTTTCATCTCCACTATCTGTATTGTTTCCATCAGTAGCTGTTTCGTCTCCACTATCTGTATTGTTTTCATCAGTAGCTGTTTCGTCTCCACTACCTGTAGCACTTCCATCAGAAGCTACTCCCAAATCTTTACTTACACAACTATAAAATGCTCCACCTACTGCTGAATCAAGATAATATCCTGTTTTTTCTACACTAACAGAACCCTCAGTAGAAGAGTTACTATTTGAATCAGAAGATGAACCTCCTCCACCACAACCTGTTCCTAATAGTAACATTGCAACAATAGCCGAACCAAACATAAAATTTTTTTTCATTATTTTACCGCCTTAATTTTTTTTTATAAGGTAATTATAACAGATTAGTGTTAGTTAAGTGTTAGTTTCTTACTATTTTACTATATATTTTCTCTTCCTAAAAAATATCTATAGTATAATACCAATATTTTATCAGGAGAAATAACAATGCAAGAGGCAAAATCACTATTTGAAAAACTTAAAATTGTTTCACTATTGGATTTGGCTCTGCTTATTCCATCATCCTATAATAACACCTCTCTCTCTCATAGTATCCAAATAGGAGAAAAACAGGTTTTTGATGCAGTAGTCGAAGATATTTCAAATTTCAATGGAAAACTTCGCATTACATTCTATATAACAGCTCTAAATATTAAATTAAACTCTATGCTATTTAGAGTTACTCCCTATCATCATAGAGTATTTACTATAGGCTCAAGGCACTATATTCAAGGCAAAGTAGAAGAGTATAGAGGTCAACTACAGATGAATCAACCAAAATCTATCAAAAAAACAGGAGAGATTATACCAAAATACTCAACAGCTATCAAAGAGAGTAGCATGAGGTCACTCATAGAATACTATATTAATGAACAAACACTATATACAGAAGGGTTAAAAAGCAGAGAGATAGCTGTAATTATTGGACTACACTATCCTCAAAACATAGAACAGGTAAACTCTCCAGATATAGAAGCATTAAAATTTATAGAAGCATTTAATCATATGAAAAAACTCAAAGGAAAACGAGTCTATTTCCCTGCATTAGAGGCTTTGAATGGTAGTTTAGATAAATTCTATAACTCTTTACCTTTTAAACTAACAAAAGAACAAAAAAGTGTTATAGATGATATTAAAATAGATTTAAAAAATAACAAAAAGGCTACCAAAAGAATGGTTATAGGTGATGTAGGTTCAGGAAAAACTATGGTTATATTAGCATCTGCTGTTATAGCATATCCAAAGAAATCTATACTAATGGCTCCTACATCTCTACTAGCTTTACAGATATATGAAGAAGCACAAAAACATTTACCAAAAGAGATAAATATCGCTTTGGTTATGCAAAGCAAAAGTGAAGGTGATTATCTAACAGCCAACTTCATAATAGGAACACATGCTCTTTTATACAAAGATGATTTACCCAAAGCCCCTCTAATTATGGTAGATGAACAACATCGTTTTGGAACGAAACAGAGAGCTTTACTAGAAAATATGATGGCAGAGGGAGCTAAAAAACCTCACTTTTTACAATTCTCAGCTACCCCTATCCCTAGAACACAAGCTATGATGAACTCTGAACTTATAGATGTAAGTCTCATAACAACAACCCCATTTGACAAAGATATTACAACACAAGTAGTTGGTAGAGAAGATTTTTCCAAATTAGTAGGAGAAATAACAAGAGAAATAACAAAAAAACACCAAGTACTAATTATCTATCCACTAGTCGAAGAGAGTAGCGAAATACCATATCAATCAATAGATGAAGGAAGAGGATTTTGGGAAAAACGGTTCAATAATGTCTTTGTTACCCACGGAAAAGATAAGAAAAAAGAGGAAGTTTTAGTCAAATTTAGAGAAGAAGGTCATATTCTTTTAGCTACTACTGTTGTAGAAGTAGGAATCTCTCTACCAAAATTAACTCTCATCATAATTGTAGGAGCAGAGAGACTAGGTTTAGCTACACTACATCAACTCCGTGGTCGTGTAGGGCGTTTGGGACTAAAGAGCTGGTGCTATCTATTTACCAATGATAAAAACAATGGTAGACTCGACTCTTTTTGTCGAACACAAAGTGGATTTGAGATTGCAAAACTTGATTTGAAATATAGAAAATCGGGTGATATTTTAGATGGAACAATTCAGAGTGGAGTGCAATTTAAATGGTTAGATTTAGCTGAAGATGAACATATTATTCAAGTGGCAAAAGATAGAGTCAAAAATATTAAATATGACTAGTTATTAGATTTTAATCACTCAAATAATTAGCAAGATTCTCCTCTATTTTACTCTTTTCTAAAATCCGAATATCATCTATATCACCTAAAATTTCATAGACCTTTGAACTCTCAATATATCGCCTAGAAAATAGACCAATGGTAAGTATATCTAAATCACTCTTATACTGTTTACCGATAGTTTTAACACTAAAAGCATCTTGAATCTTGTGAGGTTGATGGTCAAAAACAATAGTAAAAACTCTTTTGGTTATTTCATCTTCTAATAAAATAACTGATTGATACTCTCTACTTATTATAGTTCCTCTCCATACTTTAATATCATCTAAATAGCAATTGACACTTCCATCACTCAAAATAACAACTCTATTTTTCCAAAGCTTTCTACTACCATAGATATAAAAATACCAATCCCCTACTAAATTTTTAACAATAGGACTTTCAATAACACAGAGTTGCCTTCTATCTTTTATAAATTTTTCATAACTCAAACTTCGGTTGAGTATCTTACGGTACATTGTCTCATGCTCATCTATTGTAGATTTGTCTTGAAATAGATTAAATGAAGGGCTGTGAACTCTCAAAAATTTACTAACAACAAAATTTTTTTTATCTGTAAATAAAAAGTCTATACTGTTAACCTCATTTTTAATCTGCTCTTTAAAAGCAAAATATATATTAATATCTTTGTATATATTTGATAAAAATGTCTTAAACTCACAACCAAAACTCTTTTGACAGCTATCTATTACAAATATTATCTCTATCTCAACCTCACTACTTAATTCTTTTAACTCCTCTTGGAGTATTAGTGCTTTGGAGGATAGATGTTCAAAAATATTATCCTCTTGATGTATAGGCATCACCATATATATGTGACTATACTGTTCATAAGAGTATGACTTTAATAAAATATCAAGTACTCTTTTTCTATTATTTATATAATATGGACGATGCTCTTTTATTTTTTGAAAAATATTATCTGTAGCAGAAAACTCTTTGAATGCTAACTGTTCATAAAATGAACCATATTTTTCTTGCTCAGAGACTTTTTTAAAGAGTAAATTGAGTCTATGTATTTTTTCGATATATTTTTTCAAATGAACTGAATTAAAATTTTTATCACTATGTTTAAATCTATATGAGTTCTCCTGTGCAGATATTATCTCTGTCTCATTAAGGAGAAGATATAATTCATTACTATCTTCTATCTTCTCTTTGGTTAAAACTACTTTTTGGGCAACAGGAATTTTTTGGTTAATATCAGTAATACCTGTACATACTCCTACTAAATATTTTGTATATTTATTAATAAGGTCAGTATTAAATATCGCAGAGATATAATCATCACTATTTTCAAATGTCAAAATTATTTTACTATTCTGATATTTAAAAACTCCACTATAAGACTCTATATCTAATGAAAATTTATCTTTAGGTAATTTGACATTGATACCTATCTCATTTGCTTTATAAGTTTGTGCATACTCTATCTCATAGTAATTAATATTAAAACTATCTCTAATTTCATCAAGATTAAAAACATACATATATCTATATTTTATATTTGCACTACTATCAAGCTCTACCTGTGAATGAAGATAATTTTTAATCCTATCACAAAAAAGCTCTATCTCTATCTCCTTAAACTCTTTAGCCCCATCAAAAAGTCTTCTACCATAAATTGTCAATTTACTAAATAGATACTTTTCATATTCACTATTAAACATTCGAGAATTTATGATTTTATCTTTAGGCTTAATCCAATTTTTCAATAGATAACTTTTTCGATTTTCCCATGTTGCTTTTCCATCTTTTATATAAAAGAGCTCGGTAAACTTATTTATATCTTTTTTTACTATATTATTATAAATACATTGAATTTTTTCATAAAATAGATATTTTCCTCTATTCATTATCAAGTTCTCCAAAAATTTAAAATTATTACACTAAATTTATAATTACCAAATGATTTTAATATTATATTATAAATAAACTAATTTTA
>CAZSHP010000016.1:0-30061 GCA_964606545.1 uncultured Sulfurovum sp.
AAATAAGTTTAATGCTTATTAAAGATTTGTATAGATTATACAGAAATCTTATCGTAAAGAAGCTCAAACCAAAAAAGAGATGGGAATCAATCCTATTGATGAGAGAAGAGACAAAAAGCTACAGACCAAAAAGGAACAAAAAAATAGTTTCAAAGAGGTAGCAGAGGATTTTTTTAAAAAGCGTTCTTTAGAGATAGCACCAAGTACACTTAAAAAACAGGTGAACGCCATGAAGAAAGATTTTTATCCTATCATTGGTAATAAATCCATAGATAAGATAGAAAGAAGTGAACTCATAAAAATAGCTCAAACTATTCAAGATAGGGGAGCAATACAGTTTTATATTTGGTCGAAGTGAAGAGAGTCTATATCTTCTCTGATTTCCTTTTGTTCTCTCATCAGGAATAAGTTTTTTCTCTCTTTCCCATCTTCTTAGTGTTGATTCTGATACTCCTAAGAGTTTACCTGCTTCTTTTATTGATAATAATTTATCCATTTGAGCGTATTATAGCTAGGTTTAGATAATTATTTGATTAACTGTATTAACCCCAACCCAATTAAGAGTAATAATAAAATGCGTTCCACAATACACCTTTAACTATTTAAATTTAAAAATTTATTCTACTCTCTCCATATGAACTAAAAATTAATTTGAATAGTTATACCCCCTGTGTAGTATCAAAGACTCTGATATGGAGTCTATCACTATAATTAAAACCATATCTCATACAGAACTCAAAGACAGCTCTATCATTATGCCAGATATTAGAACGGCTCTCGCCTACAGGCATACAGTAGATATTGGGATTTTTAAAGGTAGAAGTTATCTCACTAATCTCTTTGAAGGCTGTTGTTTCTGTTAGAGTTTTGTCAATTGTAAATTTGAAAAAACTATCAAGAGAGTAGTTTACGATATTAGATATAGCTTGTGGTTTGATTCGTTTGGATTTTGGTTCACCTGAGTTTGTCAATTTTATGGAGAGAGCAAAGATACTTTTTTTATAGACAGGATAATTATCAAAATCTATCTCTACAGTTCCATTGGTCTCAAAAGTAACTCTAATATCTCTCTCTATCAACCAAGAGACTACACTGTAGAAGACCTCATCCCTATAATGTAATAGAGGTTCACCCCCAGTAATTACTATCTGTGGGAGATAACCTATCTTTTGAAACTCTGCGTCCAAATGAGCAATAAGCACGGAGGCATCCTCTACTCTCTCCCAAGAGGAGGAGAAGTGACTATCCACAGCAAAATAGGTATCACACCCCATATGTGAGACTCCATTGACATCATAACTCGCTCCAAATCCAGAGCATGATAGGTTACATCCACCTGTTCTTAAAAAATATGAGGGGACTCCTGCGTATTTGCCCTCTCCTTGGATGGAGAAGAACTGTTCAGTGAGATAGAACATCCTAGTTATTGCCTTTACAAATAGAGTTTGGAATTATATCCAATAACTCTATATTGAAGCTATTTTGGGCTTTAATAACTTCTCTATTTTCTCTATTTCAGAATAAGATACTCTATACTCTCTAGCAAGTTCACTATATAGTACTAGAGCCTCTCTTAGTTTTCTATACCCCTCCTCCTCATCTATATTTATATAAAACTCTCCATAGGACATAATAGCTTTTGCCTGTTGCTCTTTTTTGGTATATTTTTTGATTATAGACTTAAATAACCTATTTGCCTCTTTATATTTTTTCTGTTTTGACAAAAATACTGCATATGATATTTTGTTATCAAAATTATCAAAAATCTTTAGTGCCTTTTTATACATTTTTGAAGCTAGTTTACTCTCCTCTTCGATAGTTGCAATATATCCAAGATTTGAGTAGGAGAGAGATAGTATCTCATTAAACTTTTTTGGGCTTTTAATATTTAGCTTTGTATAGAGTCGAATAGCCTCATGTAGTTGCTCTTTTGCTTTTTTGAAATCTCGTAATTTTGGCTCTTTTGTATGTATCCATGCTAGAGCATTTAGTGATTTGGCTATATGCTCACTATATTTTGAACTATTATGCTCTTTGCAATATTTTATCACTTCACTATATCCCTCTTTAGCTATAACAAACTCCTCTTTTTTATTGTAGATTGAAGCTACTCTATGGAGAGTTAGAACTAATAAATCACTATATTTTCTAGGTTCTATTTTATCTAATTTTTTATAGATAGAGAGTGCCTCTTTGGTTGGCTCTATCGCCTTACTTAGATTCTGCTCTCTATAAAGATATAGAGTTGCTAAGTTATTAAGAGAGTAGGCGAGGTGTGGTTTATATATCTTTGGCTCTTTTTTGACTAAACTTCTATAGAGTTCTACTACTCTTCTATATCTACCCTCTGCCTCTCGATAAAGTCTCTCTGCCATCTTTTTATTATTTAGGAATATATTAATCGCACCTAAGTTTGCTAACTCTCTAGCTATACGAATATCATATCCTCTTCTCTCTCTTTTATCTAGTTTTTTATGAACCTCTAATGCTTTTGAGTAGCTCTTCTCTGCCTCTTTTAAATGATTCTCTTTTTCTTGAAAATCTCCAACATGATTAAGAGTATCTGCAAAGGTCTCACCATATTTTGCCATATCTTTTTTTGCCAATTCACTACTTATCTCCATAGCCTCATCAAAAGAGTTTTTGGCACTCTTTTTATCACCCTCTTTGAGATAGGTATCTCCTAGAGTGTTTAGATTTTTTGCAACCCCTTCATTACTCTCTATGCTCTTTTTACCTGCCTCTTTTCCTATCTCAACAAGCTCCTTTAGTATCGCTTTGGCTTCTGTTATGTTGTTCTCTTTTGCATAAGCCTGTGCCATCTCATTGAGCTTTTTCATAGAACCATTACCATCTTTTATCACATATTTGATATTTGGGTCTCCATAAGCAGAGACTATCTTGTTATTATCCAACTCCATCTTCTCATATCCTGGTACCTTCTCTAGTATATCTGTAGATGTACTTATCTCTAACACTTGTGCCAAAACCTCCTTCACCCTCTTATTCTCTCTGTTATCAAAACCTTCACTTAGAGCATTCATCATCTCAATATTTATCTCTATATTCTTCTCTATATCTACCTGTTTTTTTGCTATAGTTAAATTACTCTCTTTAAATGGTCTCTTTTTATCTTGATTATTTTTCATCATATAGTATACAGAAACCGATACAATCAACATTGTAACTATAATAGTAGAGATACCTGTTTTACTTTTCCATGGTGCATCACTACTCTCTCCAACTACTAAACAGTCCTCTTTTGACCTCTGTAGCTTCTCAACCTTTGCTAGAATTATAATTCCATCAATATCTTGAAACTCATGAAGTGCCTTCTGTCCGAGATTTAACATATCTCTATCTTTGTGAGTCATAATAACAATAGTATTTTTAACACCAAGTTTAGCACTAAAGTGAAATCCAAATAGTCTTTTTTTCTTTAGAACTTTGAGCATATCCCATACATGTTTATTGACACGAAGTGCAACTCCATGAATATCAGAACCATACTCTTTTCCCCCCTGTTTCATTACAGAGGTATCATCATAACTATTTTTGTTTCTTTTTCCAAACATTTTATTACCTTTTAAAATTATATTATATTTTTAAAATAAAATTTATTTTATCCAAATAACCTAAACAATATGGAGGAACTGATAAAATAACCCAAAAAAACTCTAGGAACTATATATGATAATAACACTACTACTGCTCTTGACTATTCTATTTATCTCAATCGAGACTCAAAAGTATCTCAAAATCCCCTCCCCTATCACTCTTATAGGGCTTAGTTATGCTTTTTACTATCTATTTCCCAATATGGTGCTATTTTCAGAGGAGACATTCGCCGAGTTAGTTCTATTTCTAATTCCCATTCTAATAGCATCTGATGCCCTCCAACTAAAACTAGAAGATTTAAAAAAGAATGCACTAAGTCTCATCTATCTAGCTGTGCTATCTGTGGCTATCTCTATACTGTTTGGTATATTTACAGCCAATACCTTCTTTGCAGATTATCACCTCTCCACAGGTGCTGTTATTGCTCTGTTTGCTATGGTACTAGCAACCGACCCAGTATCAGTTGTTAGTGTCTTTTCTAGTTTCAAAGTACCTCATAGATTGGCTATATTAGCAGAGGGGGAGTCTCTCTTTAATGATGCTACTGCACTAATTATATTTGTATTTATAGCTATTCCCATGATGAATGGAGTAGAGATTGGTGCTGTTGATATTGCTGTTGTAAGTCTCAAAGTTCTCTTTTTCTCTATTCTTATAGGGTTGGTAGTTGGCTATCTAGGAGTTATTTTAATGAGACTAACCCAAGACCCAATGAGTGAGTTGGTACTTATTTTACTGACAGCTTATGGAGCATTTGAGGTAGCTGAACATTTTCATATGGCAGGACTATTGGCTGTTATTGTTGGAATTATTACCCTCAATACTGTTACTCAAAAGTCATTTGATACAGTCTCTGATAGAGTCAAAAAGGCTAGAAGAATTGTCAATCAGACCAATAGAAACAAAAAAGTCTTCTCTACAGGCTTTATGAGTGGAATCACACAAAAACTTAGCACAGATGTGAGTAGCATAGAACGCCACAAACAGAACTTGAACTATATAGCTGTCTTAGCTCTTTTGGCAAATACTTTTCTATTTATGTCAATGGCTAGTATTGTTCATATTGACTTACTATTGAAGTATCAAACCGAGATACTACTAATGTTTCTTATTACAACACTAATTCGTGCCTTTATGATGGGAACCTTTGGGATTATCTCTAATCTAACCAAAAAGATGACAGATATTGGTGTTCGTTGGTGGTCGGTGCTACTCTTTGCAGGGATAAAAGGTGGACTATCTATTGTAATGCTACAGATGCTTCCTGTAGGATTTGAACACAAAGAGCTATTTGAAGCAATTGTAATTGGAGTAATTTTAATCTCTACTTTTGTCTATGCTATGATTTTAGTAGGAATTATTCTATTTAACAAAGAGTCATTTGATGATGAGGTAAAAGCAGAAGGACATCATTAGAGAAGAAAAGCTTAATAACAACTCAAATCTCAGACTATTCTGCTACTCTTCTAAATTTTAAAATAGGAGTTAAAACTATGTTCATACCCACAACCAAAGCTGAGCTAAAAAAGTTTGGATGGAATAGATTAGATGTTATACTTGTTAGTGGTGATACCTATATAGATACACCATATAACGGTATAGCCATAGTTGGAAAGATACTGTTAGATGCAGGGTACAAGGTTGGAGTAATAGCACAGCCTGATATTAAATCCAACAAGGATATTACACGACTAGGTGAACCAAAACTCTTTTGGGGGGTGAGTGCTGGATTGGTCGATAGTATGGTAGCAAACTATACAGCTACCAAAAAATTTAGAAAGAGTGATGATTTTACACCCAATGGGATAAACAACCGTCGCCCAGATAGAGCAACTATCCAATATGTTAATCTAATAAGACGATATTTTAAAGATACAGCACCATTTGTTTTGGGTGGGATAGAGGCTAGTTTACGAAGAGTAGCTCACTATGACTACTGGTCAAACAAGATTAGAAAATCTCTACTTTTTGATGCCAAAGCAGATGTATTGGTCTATGGAATGGCAGAAAAAAGTGTTGTAGAGTTAGCAAATGCCTACCGAGATGGAAAACCTATAAAAGATATTGCAGGGATTTGTTATATCTCCAAAAAGAAAAAAGAGGGATATATAGAACTACCTTCATTTGATGAGTGTAAAAATAGCAAAAGAGCTTTTATAAACTCATTTCATCAATTCTATAATAATAATGAGCCTATTATCTCAAAAGGGCTTTGTCAAAAACAGGATAGTAGATGGTTGATACAGAACCCTCCACAAGATTATATGAGTGAAGAGCAGATAGACCATGTATATGACCTCAAATATGAGAGAGCTGTACATCCATACTATGCCAAACAGGGAGAGGTAAAAGCACTACAGACTATTCAATTTTCAGTAACAACACATCATGGGTGTTATGGTGAGTGTAACTTCTGTGCTATCTCGGTGCATCAAGGGCGAACAATACGGAGTCGAAGTCAAAAATCCATCGTAAATGAGATAAAAAAGTTCAAAAATCATAGAGACTTCAAAGGCATTATCAACGATGTGGGAGGAGCAACTGCCAATATGTATGGGTATGAGTGTGCTAGAAAAATGAAAAAAGGTGTCTGCTTGGATATTGCTTGTACTAGTTCTACTGTCTGTCCTGCTCTACGACCTGACCACAAACCTCAGATTGATATGCTAAAAGAGATAAGAGAGATGTCTCATGTCAAAAAGGCTTTTGTTAACTCTGGAATTCGATATGACCTTATCAATGAAGATAGAAAATATGGAGGAGAGTATCTAAAAACTCTAGTTAATTACCATATATCTGGACAGATGAAAGTGGCTCCTGAACACACAGAGGACAAGATTTTAAAACTAATGGGAAAACCCAATAAAGAAACACTTGTTAATTTTAAGAAAAATTTTGAGAAATTAAATAAAAAATCAGGAAAAAAGCAGTTTCTAACCTACTATCTAATCGCAGCACACCCTGGTAGCCAAATGGAGGATATGAAGAGTTTAAAGAGATTTGCAAATAGAGAATTAAAGCTCAATCCCGAACAGGTTCAAGTATTTATTCCCACTCCATCAACCTACTCAACCCTAATGTACTATACAGAGATGGACCCATGGAGCAGAAAACCCATATTTGTGGAGAAAAACCAAGATAAAAAACAGAAACAAAAAGATATTGTAACCCAAAAAGATAGTTATAGAAGAGAAAAAAATAGATACAGTTTTAATAAAAACATATATTAGTTATTTATTTTTATCAAAAATAAAGTATTTTTGTTTTATACTGTTAATATATTATAAAAGGATGTATATTATGCAAATATTTAAACTTATTGCACTACCAATTATATCGACATCTATACTATTTGGTAGTGCAACCATATCACTGGAGGAGAAGGCTAAAGAGAGTGGATTAGTTCCCATCCCAAACAATAAAACCGAACTCATAAAGATGATTGACCCCAAAGGTGTAATCACCCCTCTAAGGGTTGAACTTGGAAAGATGCTCTATTTTGAACCAAGACTATCAAAAAGTAGTCTAATCTCCTGTAATTGGTGTCACAATCTAGGTCTTGGTGGCGTAGATGGAGTCTCAAAAGCGATAGGACACCAATGGACAGGAAATCCGATGCACCTAAACTCACCAACTGTATACAATGCTGTATTTGCCAAGAGACAATTTTGGGATGGAAGGAGTCCTGATTTAGAAGACCAAGCAGCTGGACCAATCCAAGCAGGACCTGAGATGGCAGCACCTCAAGAACTCGTAGTAAAAAGGGTAAACTCTATACCTGAATATGTAGCTCTGTTCAAGAAAGCTTATGGTAAAAAAGTTAAAATTGATTTTAAGAAAATAGCTTCAACTATCGCCATATTTGAGAGAACTCTAGTTACCCCTTCTCGCTATGATGATTTTTTAAATGGAAAAAAAGATGCACTAACAGAAGAGGAAAAAGAGGGACTAGAGCTGTTTATAGACAAAGGCTGTGTCACTTGCCACAAAGGTGTCGCCCTAGGAGGCGATATGCAACCATTTGAGCTAAGAAAAAAATATAAATACCGAACTACAGGTGGATTTACTGGAAATGAGAACAAGATGGTCAAAGTCCCAACCTTGAGAAATATAACAGAGACAGCACCCTACTTTCACAACGGTATGATATGGAATCTAAGAGATGCAATCAAAGAGATGAGCAATATACAGGTTGGATTTAAAATTGCAAACAAGGATAGCAAAGGAAATATCAATATAGAGATACTTCCTATAAAACTAGAGAAGAAAGATATAGATAAGATAATGACATTTTTCAATGCACTTGAGGGTAGAAAGCCAAAAGTTGACTATCCACAACTGCCAAAAAGTACTCAAGCTACACCAAAGCCTGATGAAAAATAGTCTTGTTAATATATTAGATTAAATCTTTTTTGATATAATTCGCTTCGAAAATTGTTGTCTCGCCAAAGAGCGTTGCAACAACTCCATTTAAGATGGAAAGAGTCTAAAGGCTAGAACAGGTTAGTTGCCTGTCGCACCAAAAACTATCAAAAAGGTATGGAAAATGAGAAAAGATATACACCCAAACTACAAAGTTTGTGAAGTAGAGTGTGCTTGTGGAAACAAGTTTGAGATTAGAACAGATAGAGAGAAGTTGAGTATTGATATTTGTAATGAGTGTCATCCATTTTTTACAGGTTCTGAAAAAATTGTTGATGCTGCAGGTAGAGTTGACAAATTTAAGAAAAAATACAATCTCTAAATATATAGACAACCTCTTTGGGTTGTCCCAAATAATATGTTACGATTTATCCCCACACCTATTGGTAATCCCCAAGACATTACAATTCGAGCTTTGAGAGAGTTTGAGAGAGCTACACTATTTTTATGTGAAGATACGAGAGAGACTAAACGGCTATTGAGTATATTGGCTGAACGATTTGAGTTTAAAAAACCTAATAATATCGAATTTATATCTTTTCATGAGCATAATGGAGCAGAGAGATTAAAAGAGATAGCAAGTAAATTAGATAGTGAACTTGTAGTATTTGTTAGTGATGCAGGTATGCCTATAATCTCTGACCCTGGGCAGATACTAGTTGAGTATTGCCAAAAAAATGAAATTGAATATGATGTTTTACCAGGAGCGACAGCCGTAGCTACAGCTTATGCTGCCTCTGGCTTTAGAGGTGGAAGATTTAACTTTTTTGGTTTTTTAGACCACAAGGGTTCTAGTAGAAATTCACAACTAATAGAGGTTATGAATAGCTCTACAGATACAGTTCTATATGAGTCTCCTCATCGTATCCTAAAGCTAATAAAAGAGATAACAGCTATTGATGATAGTAGAGAGCTATTTTTTACCAAAGAGTTAACTAAAAGGTTTCAAAACTACTATAGAGGTACGGCAAAAGAGATTTTAGAAAAATTTGAGACCATAAATAGTAAAGGTGAGTGGGTAGTAGTAGTAGAGGCCAAAGAGAATGAGACAAAAGCACTCTATGTAGAAGATATACTAAGATTAGAGATAGCACCAAAAATAAAAGCAAAACTTTTAGCAAAAATAACTGATAAAACTACAAAAGATTGGTATAAGGAACTTATATCTTAATTTATTTATAAAATACAGCAAAATTTCGATAAAATCAGCCTTATGATTATTTATGGAAAACAGGTATGTCTTTATGCATTGAGTCAGCATGAGTCATCGGTAAAAACAGTATATATTGCCAAAAAAGGTATCCTACCTCAAAAACTCTATGACAGATATAAATCTCGTATCAAATTTTTAGAGAATAGATGGGCTCAAAGTATGGCAAAGGGTGGAAATCATCAAGGTATATTGATTGAGATGAAGGAGTTTATCCAATCAGACTTGACCACGATGAAAGAGGGGAATTTTATTCTAATACTTGATTCATTAACAGATGTGGGGAATATTGGGGCAATTATACGAACAGCCTATGCTCTAGGCGTTGATGCTATTATAGCCACAGGTGTAAAACAGCTAAATTTTGCCTCTATAACAAGAAGTAGTTCTGGAGCTATGCTTGATATGCCATTTGTTATAATTCCAAATATTTTAGATGTTATAAATGAGTTAAAACAGGTAGAGTTCAAAATCTATGGTGCATCAATGGATGGTTCAGCAATAAATAGATGTCAATTCAGAGGTAAAAGAGTTTTAATATTAGGTAGTGAGGGTGAAGGTATTTCAAAAAGAGCCAAAAGCAAAATAGATGAGATGGTTTCAATAGAGATGTCAAGGGAGTTTGATTCTCTAAATGTAAGTGCAGCAGCAGCAATATTAATAGAGAGGATGAGATATGAAGTTAAATGAGTTATTGGAAAGAGATGGATTTACATCTGTCAATGAGAGAACAAATATATCAATTGATAACCTTATAAAACTGGTTGATAATAATTTTGAAGCACTTAGTCGCGTAAAAGCTTTGGGCTTCTTAAGTATACTTAGTCGAGAATATGAGATGATTGAGTTAGATGATTTAAATAGTGCTATAAGAAAATATTTTGAAGAGAATAGTAATAATGAAGATAATGAGATTACAGAATCTGTATTGGTTAAAGCAGATAGAAACGAAAATGACAAGAGCTACTTCAAATGGATTATTATAGCTGCTCTTTTGACTGGACTATGGTATCTATATAGTAATAGTAAACTAGGTGGAAATTTAACTAATGTAAATAGTAAAAAGAGTGGACTAAAGGATAGAGAAGTTCTACAAAATGACGATGTTGAAGATAATGTAATAATTAAAAATGATAACAATAAAACAACAGTTGAGATTCAAACAGCAAAGCCTACTCCAATAAGAGAGGAGAACTCTTCTCAAAAAGATAAACTCAACAGTAGTGAGAAAGTTGAATCTAATAAAACAGAACAGATAACCAAAAGCGAAACTAAAAAGGATAGTGAGAAATTAGAAAAAATAGAAAAAAAAGATAAAAAAGAGAATCAGCAAGAAAAGAGTGAAGAGATAGATAATGTTGATAATGTCCTTGATGAGACTACAGAAGATATTACCCAAATAGATGACAATAGTATAGAGACTTCTCAAAACACTTCTGCAAATGAAGAGGAGAAGGCTGAGATAATCTATAATGTAACTGTTAACCCAAGAGTTAACTTATGGTTTGGTTTTATAAACTTAGATACAAAAGCACGAAAAGAGTTCATAACAACAGAGTCTACACCAATTGATGTAGGAGAGCAGAGATGGGTACTCATAACAGGACATGGTCGTCTCTCTGTTGCATCAGAACTCTCAACACTTAAAATAAACGATAGTGCTAAACACTACTTTTATATAGATAGTAGTGAGATAAGAGAGATAAACCGTGCTGAATTTAAAGCACTTAATGATGGGAGAGGTTGGTAATGTTTGAAGAGATTCAATTTGATAAGATAAATAGACTGCCAAAGTACATCTTTGCAGAGATAAATGATTTGAAAATGGCAGAGAGAAGAGCAGGAAAAGATATTATAGATTTTTCCATGGGAAACCCTGATGCTAGAACTCCACAGCCAATTATTGATAAGTTATGTGAGACTGCACAGAGAGACAAGACACATGGATATAGTGCAAGTAAAGGAATCTATAAACTTAGACTCGCTATGTGTAGTTGGTACAAGAGAAAATATAATGTTGATTTAGACCCAAATAGTGAAGTGGTAGCGACAATGGGAAGCAAAGAGGGCTATGTTCACCTAGTACAAGCTATCTCCAACCCAGGAGATGTAGCAATCGTCCCTGACCCAACTTATCCTATTCACTCACAAGCATTTATATTAGCAGGAGCGAATGTTGAGAAGATGGAGCTTGTTTTTGATGAAGAGACATTTGAGGTTGATGAGGATAAATTTATAGCAGATGTAGAGGATACACTAGATAACTCTATACCAAAAGCTAAATTTCTAATTTTAAACTTTCCACATAACCCAAGTACAGCTACAGTAACACCTGAATTTTATCAGAAAATTGTAGCCTTGGCTAAAGAGAAGAGATTCTATATTATATCTGATATTGCATATGCAGATATTACATTTGATGGGTATAGAACGCCATCAATATTAGAGGTAGAGGGTGCTAAAGAGGTAGCTGTTGAGGCGTATACTCTATCCAAATCTTATAATATGGCAGGTTGGCGTGTTGGATTTATAGTCGGTAATCGAAAACTTGTTGGTGCACTACAGAGCATCAAATCTTGGTTGGATTATGGGATGTTTACACCTATTCAAGTAGCAGCGACTGTAGCACTTGATGAGCATGGATATGTTCCTGATGAGCAGATAATACCTCGTTATCTAAAACGAAGAGATGTTATGTTAGAGTCATTTGCCAATGCAGGTTGGAAGATGGGAAAGCCAAAAGCAAGTATGTTTATTTGGGGTAAAATTCCAAAGATATGTAGAGATATGGGTAGCATGGAGTTCTCAAAGAGACTACTTGTCGAAGCAGGTGTTGCCGTTAGTCCTGGGGTTGGATTTGGAAAATATGGAGACCACTATGTAAGAATAGCTATGATAGAGAATGAGAATAGAATTCGTCAAGCAGCTAGAAATATCAAAAAATTTCTAAAAAAGATAGAGTTAGAGAAACAGAAGGGGTAGATAAAATGATAAAAGTTGGAATATTAGGCGTTGGTACAGTTGGGGCAAGTGTTGCAAATATTTTACAGAAGAATGCAAATATTTTGGAAGCTAGAGCAGGGAAAAAAATTGTTGTAAAGCATGGTGTAGTTAAAAACCTTTCAAAAGAGAGAGAGGTTAATATCTCACTATCTGACAATGTAGACGATATTCTAAACGACCCAGAGATAGATATTGTGGTTGAACTCATGGGAGGAGTTGAAGAACCATATAGAGTAGTTAAAAAGGCGTTGGAGAGTGGAAAAGCTGTAGTTACTGCAAACAAAGCTCTCTTGGCATATCACCGTTATGAACTCCAAGAGATAGCAGGAGATACCCCACTAATGTATGAGGCGAGTACAGCAGGAGGAATTCCAATTATTGGAGCATTGCGTAATGGTCTAACTGCTAATCACATAGAATCCATCCAAGGGATTATGAACGGTACAACCAACTATATGTTAACCAAGATGATAAAGGAGGGTGCTGTATATGATGAGATTCTAAAAGAGGCTCAAGAGCTAGGTTACGCAGAGGCTGACCCTACTTTTGATGTTGGTGGGTTTGATGCCTCTCACAAACTACTTATCTTGGCAAGTATCGCTTATGGTATAGATGTAAAACCAGAAGATATTCTAATAGAAGGAATCCAAAATATAACACAAACTGATGTAGCTTTTGCCAAAGAGTTTGGTTACGAAATAAAACTACTAGGAATTGCAAAAAAAGCAAAAAATGGTGTAGAACTTAGAGTTCACCCAACCATGATTCCAGCAACTAGTATGATAGCAAAAGTAGATGGTGTCATGAATGCTGTCTCTGTAATAGGTGACCGTGTGGGTGAGACTATGTACTATGGTGCAGGAGCAGGTGGTGATACAACAGCCTCTGCTGTAATAGCAGATATTGTAGATATTGTTAGAGGAAATCACGCCCCAATGCTCGGTTACAAAAAAGGACTAGAGGGTGCATTGGAGCTACTCCCCGAAGATGAGATAGTCACAAACTACTATCTTCGAATGGAAGTAGCCGACCAATCAGGTGTCTTAGCAAAAATAACCAATGAGTTGGGAGAATTTAATATCTCTATAGAGTCAATGCTCCAAAAACCTCATAGAAATGAAGATAGCGTCAAGCTTCTGTTTACTACACATGAGTGCCAAGAGGCACAAATCCAAGAGGCTATGTGTGTACTTAAGAGACTCGATTGTGTATATGGAGATATTGCTATGATGAGAATTGAAAAATAGGAAAAAAAATGGCAAAAGAACACTATTTTGATATAACAGCAAAATTAGATATGATGGAGATGAAGAACGCAATAGTTATGGCACAAAAAGAGCTAAAGACGCGTTTTGATTTCAAAGGAATTGTAGCAGAGATTGATTTGAATGAAAAAGCAAAAATACTATCTCTAAGTTCATCATCCCAACAAAAAATTGATGCACTAAAAGATATAGTCATATCAAAACTCATCAAGAGAAATATCGCGGGAAAATCTCTCGAAGAGGTCAAAACCGAAGGAATCAGTGGGGGAAATACTAAAATAATATATAAGATAATAGATAGTATCGAAAAGGATGAAGCAAAACAGATAGTCAAAGCTATAAAAGCCCTAAAACTAAAAGTAACTGCTTCTATCCAAGGTGATGAAGTTCGTGTATTTGGAAAAAAAATTGATGATTTACAAAAAGTTATGAAAGAGGTTAAAAAGCTTGATTTAAAAGCACCTCTAGTATTTGGTAACTTCAGATAAAAAATGAGTACTTCAACAAAAAAACTTGGAGACCTAAACGAAGATAGAGCTATAAGCTATATAAAGAGTTTAGGCTTTAGGATAGTTGAACGAAACTATTATGCTAAAAAGCTTGGAGAGATAGATATTATAGCCATCCAAGATAACATATGGCATTTTATAGAGGTAAAATCAGCTCAAGCTGATTTTGACCCTATATACAACTTCACGCCTACTAAACTAAGACGAGTAATCAACTCAACCCTCTACTACATAAAAGAGAAAAATCTCGATATAGCCTTCTGTATAGATGTGATTATTATCCGAGGAAGAGATATTGAATTGATTGAGAATGTAACAATATAAAAGAGAGTGAAAATCAAATAGTTGACACTCCTAAACCCTACTTATCAATAGAGACTTTTCTCTTTTTAGAGTAATTTTTTGATAGATACTTTATCAAAATCTCTTTGTCATTTTTATCTATCTTCCAAAGCCCATAAGCTACTTGCATGATATGAACCTTGTTTGTCCAAAACTCTCTATCTCCACCATTTACAACAATAAATCTTCCTGTATGACAGATGGTACAGTTCTCTTTGACTTTACTTAGACCCTCATCAATAATCAAACCTGTTGTATTATCAATCTCCTCTTTTGCATAGACTACTACTGTTGCCAATAGTAGACTTATTAAAAATATTATTTTTTTATACATACTAACAACCTTTAATATACTAATGTATTTTTTATCATTGTTACAACTTGAATAGATAAATCAAGAAGATTCTTATCGAGTAGAGCGAGACCCTTAATCTCATCAAAACTCACATTATGCTTTTTATAAAGCTCCTCTGACTCATTATATAGAACCTGCATCTCTTTTAATTTCTGCTGAATTGAGATATTAGTTACTTTTGCTATACCTCTTTTGTTATCACCATTTATCAAACCATTTAGACCATTTCTAAAAAGAATCATACTTCCTCTTAGTTTTACATTATTTCTCTTCTCATTTTCATGTGTATAGACTAGAAACTTCTCTTTTAACATCTTCTGTGTAAGCATCTTCTGTCTATCAGCAAATTTAAGAGTATTTACTATAACATGATTATCATTGGTATTTAATATGACTTTACTCTGAATTGTCTGAGTTAACTTGTGAGATATTCTCAAGAGCTTCTCATTATTATCTATAATATATTTATAAGCAGTTTTATTGAGTTTTCCATTTTTATATAGATTCTCAACTTGAAGCTGAAATTTTTTCCATACCTCATTAACCTCATCTAACTCCTCTAGTATCTGCTTGTCACTCTCTTTTTTTAGCTTTAGAGACTCATTACCATTATACATCCCTTCAATAAAATCATTAAACTCTTTAGCAGATTGCATTAAAATTTTATAATTGGACTCCACAGAGATACCATTTTTGATAAGAACAGCACACTTTGCCATCTTTTGAGATAACATCTTGTTATTGGTCGCCAAATCAATAACCCCACTCAAAGACTCCTGCTTAGCAAATGCACCTTTGATAATACTATTTAACTGACTTCGAATATCTTTTGCATCAAGTGATAGAGTTAATAGTAAAGCAAGAAATAGTAGATTGAACTTTTTCAACATATTGTCTCCTTTTTAACATTAAAAAACTGAATTAGCCTATTCATATTATATAGTAAGTTTCTTAAGCTAAAATTAACATTAACAAGGAGTTCTACAATAGTTATTTTATATCATACCCCTAAATTCAGAGAATATATAAGCACTCTCATGAGGGCCTGGACTAGCCTCTGGGTGGTGTTGAACTGACATAGTTAGAGAGTCTTTATATCTTAACCCCTCTATTGTATTATCAAAAAGGTTAGTATGAGTAACAGTTGCAACCTCTGTAATATTATCAGGCACATTATAGTTGTGGTTTTGTGCTGTAATCTCAACAGTTCCTCTTATCTCATTTTTGACAGGGTGATTTCCACCATGGTGTCCAAATTTGAGTTTGTAGGTATCATAACCGTGAGCGATAGAGAGGAGTTGATGACCCAAACAGATACCAAATAGTGGTATTTTGTTTGATATAAGCTCTTTTATCTTTTCCTGTTCCTCTTTTAGGATAAGTGGGTCACCCGGTCCATTGGAGAGAAATACTCCATCTATCTCTTTAGCTCTAAATCTATCTATAATAGTTGATGCAGATAGACTATTTGGCACAACCTCTACCTGCATACCTGCATGGGTTAGCTCATTTAGGATATTTCTTTTGATTCCAAAGTCCAAAGCTATAATCTTTTTGGAGGTGTTTGGTCTCTCATACTCAAAGGTATCAGTACTATATCTCGCCTCTTTATGGATATAGGACTCTTTGGTACTAACCTGCTCTATATAGTTAATATCCTCAATCCTCGGAGTCTCTTCTAGTATCTTTTTTAGACTCTCAATATCATGAATCTCTGTAGATGCAATCATCATCATAGCACCCTCTGCCCTTAACATCTTTGTCAAAAATCTAGTATCTATATCCGAAATACCTAAAACATCATACTTTTTCAAGAGATTTGCAAGAGTCTCTTCAGACCTAAAATTAGATGGTCTAGCTTGATATGAGCGAACTATAATTCCTTTACAATAAGCTCCCCTACTCTCAAAATCTTGTGCATTACACCCAACATTGCCAATCTCGGGCATAGTAAAAGTCACAAATTGACCCGCATAGCTTGGGTCTGTAACTATCTCTTGGTAACCTGTAAGAGAGGTGTTAAATACTATCTCACCAACACTTGTACCCTCTGCCCCAAAGCTTTTTGCCTCTAAATATATACCATTTTCAAAATATAAAGAAATCTTTTCCATACTAAATCATTCCTCTTCTTCTTAACTCTTCTTCATAGAGTCTCTCATATATCAAGTCATACTCCATAGAGCCAGGAATATACTCTTTTTTCATCTTTTTTATCTTGTCATAGACAATATCATCCATAGCAGAGTAGGCATCGGAAAAGGCTCTAAAAGCCTTGAATATCACATTTCTAACTTGGTTATCATTGACCTCATACTCTAATAGATAGTTCTCATATAACTCATCAAGAATCGTATGTGCTACATCATTATATCTATCATCATAGTTTATAATCACACCATACTCTGGAGCTAACCGTTTTTTTATCATAAAAAATAGCTCTCTCTCTTTGACTCGTTGAATCTCTATCTCATCCTCATTTGCCTCAAGCATCTCTTGTACTTTGGCATCAAGCCTCTTCTCAATTGCCAAATTTGCATCAATAACCTCTTTGCAGACCTTTACAACAGCCTCTTTACCTTTTGGCATAGTTGTAAAACCTGAATTGGCTAAATCAATACCTATTTTTGAGGCTACATACACTGTTTGGTTCGATTTTAGTCTCATGATTTTCCTTTTATTATCGAATAATTGTATCTTTTCTATCTGGACTTGTAGAGATAATAGCAATTTTCGTCCCTATCATATCCTCCAATGCTTGAATATAACTCTTGGCAGTATCTGGGAGTTCATCAAACTCTCTACACCCCTCTGTCTTCTCCCAACCTGCAAATGATTTATAGATAGGTTTAGCATCATCCAAATCATAAGGAACATAATCAATCTGCTCTCCAGCAATCTCATAAGCTACACATACTTTTATCTCATCAAACCCATCAAGCACATCAAGTTTCATCAATGCTACTTGGTCAACACCATTTACTCTAACAGCATGTCTCATAGCAACAGCATCAAACCAACCACATCTTCTTGGTCGTCCTGTTGTTGTTCCAAACTCATGACCATTTTTACGCAGTCTCTCGCCACCATCATCAAAATCCTCACTAGGAAAAGGACCATTTCCTACACGAGTACAGTAGGCCTTGGCTATTCCTGTGACTCTTCCTAAATCTTTTGGATTTATACCTAAACCCGAACACGCTCCTGATGAGACTGTTGTAGAGGAGGTGACAAAAGGATAAGTCCCATGGTCAATATCAAGCATAGTACCCTGCGCTCCCTCTAAGAGTATCTTCTTATCCTCATCCAAAATTCTCCACATAAGTTGTGTAGTATCTGTAATATAAGGTGTCAAGATTTTAGCATAACCATCAAGCTCATCTATCAAATCATCTCTCTTAGGTATATCAATCTCCATAATCTCAAATATAGAGCTATTCTGTTTAAAAAACTCAATAATTTTTGTAGCTAACTTCTTGGTATCATATAGTTCACCCATACGATGCCCTACTCTAGCAATCTTATCACCATATGCAGGACCTATCCCTTTACCTGTTGTACCGATAGCTCTATCACCCTTTATTCTCTCTCTAGCTTGGTCTATTAGTGCATGATAGGGTAAAAGCATATGAGCCTTATCAGAGATAAAGAGTCTCCCCTCCAAATTCTCAAACTGTGACATCTCTTTGATAAAATCTATAGGAGATAAAACAACTCCATTACCTACAATATTTTTGGCTTTTGGGTTTAAAATACCTGATGGAATCAGATGAAGTGCATATTTTCTACCCTCAGTTACAATAGTGTGACCTGCATTGTGTCCACCTGCAAAACGACATACAAAATCATGTGTTTGAGCCATATGGTCAACTATCTTACCTTTTCCCTCATCACCCCACTGTAATCCTACTATCAAATCTGCTCTGCTCATTCTACTCCACGCTCCTTATATATTTCTCATTTTTTGATTTATACACTCATCTGTATATAGTGCAAATCCCGATGCGTTTACATCCTCTATACTATAGTCACCACCACGAACTAGTAACTCATTGTCCTGAAACATTCTAAATGTCAATGAGCTATAGTAACGCATCTTTGCATAGTAGAGAGGTGCTACAATTATTGACTTATAATCTATATTTTGTATAGATTTTTTGATTAGTAGAAGTTCAGTCTGAATATCTTCAGGAATTCCTGATAAATCTTCCAAATCTTCTACACGATGAATTTTTACTAATTTAGAAATCCAAGATATATCTAATTTTAAAATAGATTCAATATTTGTATCATGCAACAGTCCCAAACTAACACCATACTTCTGACTAAGAAGCAGTGGTATACGCATATTTGAAACCTGTAATAGTGCATCTAATTCTACTCTTTTAACTAAAGTAGTAGCTATATTGACAACCTCATCAAAAGAGCCATCTATAACCTCTGCACCGATTTGATACTGCTCTTTGGTTGGATATGAGACAGCAGGTTGTATATAAAACCACCTCTTGGACTCTGCCATCCGTCCTATTCTCTTGGTAACAATCCTAACAACATCAGCTGTACTATCTGCTCTAAGTGTAACTGTACGATTATGCTCATCATGTAGATGCAGAAGTGGTTTTTCATCATCAAAAGAGATATGTTGATGATATGAAAAGAGTGGTGTTACTATCTCCTCATACCCCTCACTATATAATAAATCTGCACAAACTGCCTCTATCTCTCGCTTTATCTTAGCACACTGTCCAAAGTAGAGTCTGCTTTTACTGGGTATCTCATGTTCAAAAATCACTGTTTAGTCTCACTAAATTAAAATCGTGCGATTATATCTAAAATGTGATTAGGGGGTGATAAGAGTCAATTAAACCAATGAGATATTTGATATAGTCGAATAAAAAATAAAAAATAATTTTTTAATTGAATACCTCAATATTTTTTAATATTTATAAACAAATATTAATCCAATTAAAGATATTATTGTAAAAGTTATTTTATAGGAGAAATTGTGCTAAAAAAAATTTTAATTATATCTATACTATTTTCAAATTTACTATCTGCAAAAATGTATACTGATTTGAAATATGCTCTATTAAACTGCTCTAAAAATGAGACAAATAAAGATTTTAAAATTAATGGTTATAAACTTGCTTTAGGCTATATGTTTGAAAATTTACCATATATTGATATAGGGATTGAAAATAGTATTCTATACGCCAATGGTCGAGAGAGAGATTCGGTAGATTTTAAAGATGAGACTTCATTGAAAAATGCTAGTATTAATATAGATTTTTTATATGCTATACACTTAAAAGCTACAACTCAAATAGTAGATATTCTATATGGAACTATATATCTAGGCGTAGATACAGCAAGAGTAGGTACAGCTGCATCAGACTACACTAACTCTAATAGTTGGGATAGTAGCTTCTCTTATGGAGTTGGATTAGAGTATTGGATACCAATGGATGTCTCTATTCAACTAAACTATATAAGCTATTTTAACAATATTGATGGTATAGAGTTTGGCTTTGGATTAAAATTTTAAAAAAGGAAGATAGATAATGTTAATAAAGAGTTTTTTTAAAGTTATACTTTTTTCACTAATATTTATTGGTTGTGGAACAGATAGCAGAGGTGGAAAATTTACAGGAACTATTTTAGATGATACAGAGATAGAAGAGATAAATGAGATAGAACAGATAGAGTCATCCGAACCTACACTTAAAACAGGTGTTTTTTTGGATAGTTCTGTTTCAGGCTTAAAATATAAAACAACATTAGGTGTAGAAGGAACTACAAACTCTATAGGTGAGTATAACTATTATAACGATGATTTAATAGAATTCTTTGTAGGTGAAGTTTCACTAGGAGAGGTAGAAGCAAAAGAGCTAATTACTGTTGATGATTTACCATACCCCATACAGGTAGCACAATTTTTACAAACTATTGATTATGATAACTTTACAGAAAATGGTATAAAAATAGATGAAGTGTTACATCTAAATGTATTGCTAAAAAAGTTTAAAGTCAAAGATGAAAACTCATCTCTTTTTGCTAAAAGATTAGACATCAAATATTTTGATGATTCCCAAAGGAACAATATTTTTATGGAAAAGGTTTTAACTGCTTCAAGAATTCCTTCTCGTAAAATTGTATCTGATATTACAGCATCTCAACATAAAGATAAATCCAAGAGATTACAGAATATTAAAAACAATAATATTAAACTCTATCATGATATAACAAATATTGAGGTGAATAATACTCTTGAGATAAATGCAACAGATATAAATAGTTCAACTATACTATTCACAACTCTAAAACCTAGACTAATCTACTCCTTTTACAAAAATGGATACCGAAATAACCTAAAACTACAAGCCCAAATAGAGGAGCTGATGGACTCTTCAGATGAACTAAATAAAAAATATAGAGATAACTATCTTAATCTGACCAATATGATAATAGAGATGTTATTATATACAGAGAGTTCCACAAAAGATACCAAAAGAGAGATTATAGATAATCTAAAAAATATATCGACTCAAAATAGTAAAATAGTAGATGTAGCAAAAGAGTGTCTATCTACTCTATCTTTAGAAGATAATAATAGAAGTAGAGAGGCTCAAAAAATTATGGATTGTATCGAGCCAAATATCAAAGAGAGTTCAAATCAATTTACATTAAATATACAAAATAGCCCTACAAAAGCAAAGGAGAGAGAAGTAGCCATTGCATATTTAGATTTATACCTATCATGTGACCCAGAAGATGAAAACTCTATTCTCAAAAAATTTGAAAACAATACTACAATGGATAGTCGACTATGGTATGCTACAACCCACACAGAGATTGATAGTAATAGTAGCTCATTACTCTATGAAGGTGCTAAGAGCATAATCAATGACTATATAACTAAAATGTCAAAACTTGCAGAGAGTGTATCAAAGGGATTACCACAAGATAGTTTTTTGAATAAAGAGGGTGTAGAAGATATGAAAAAAATATCCATCAGTGCAAAACCTATAAAAATAGAATATTGGGAAAATAATACAATACTTTGGACAGCCATAGATATAAATAATAGAACAGGAGCCGATGTAAATATTACTAGCTTAGAACCCAAAATTATTATAGAAAATAGAGAAATTCCTATACCTAATAGTCATCTATATACAGTATTAGAGCAGAGTTACTCAAGAGCAAATAGTGCTGTAAATATGCTAACACCTATCTTTATAGATGATACAACACTGCTAAAAGAAAAGAATAAACTCTCCATAGAAATCTACTATAGAGCAAATGATGAAACGTTTCAAACCGACTCAAAAATAGTTGTAGATTTTGACCTAAATGAGATGGAAAGTGAAAAGAAGGTAAAAAAGTTTAATAAAAATAAAATCTCTTTATCTAAAAGTATGGGAATAGTTGAAGAGAAACAGAAACTATATCTTCCAACTGTTAATTTAGGATTTAATATATTAAATAGAGATAATGTTAAATGGATAATTAGACCAAATGATATAAGGATAAAAAGAGATAATGAGGGTAAACTATATGTATATCCCTCTCTAAAACCAGAAAATAGTTATGAGACTAAATTCTTCGAGGTATCAAACAAATTAGACCCCTACTCTATGTCAACTACATTTGTACTAAACATTATTAGAAAAAAACCCAAAGTAATAAAAGAAGAGATAGATCCAAATAGTTTTCCTATAACAATAGAGTATATAGCTGAACATCCTACGAATAAACTAGTATCCGAAGATTGCAAAACAAAAAAATGGAGAGTATGGAGAAACCTAAAATTTGCACTTAGAAATAAAATATCTACAGAGGAGAATATTATGAATAGTATACAGGGTTGCGTAGATATACAAAAACTTGTAGAGGAGGAGGATTATGAGTATAGGGATGCTGTTGTCAATATAGTCCAAAACAATAGGTCTATGTTTAGATAAACCTATTTATATTTTATTCAGAAACCAACTTCATGAGCAAAATAAAATTACGCACATGATAGTAGCTATCTACTACTCTCCAATCAAGAGTAGAGATAGCTTCTTCTAAAAGGGGAAACTCTTCATTATTTATCAAGACCTCTGTTATCTGTCTCCCATCACCTATATTAGTCTGAACCACTCTCACTGCATATATGTCAGCTTCTAAAGAGATAGATTTTATCACCTTTTCAGTTGTAGCAAACATACTATCAGTCACCACCTCCTCTATAGGTTGATTACCTCTATATCCATAGTTACTTACAACAACCTGCCATCTATAACCATTTATCTCCCATATATCTGTACCAACACCATTTTCAACTCTTTTAGCTTTATCCCAAAATGCCATAATAAGTGTATGAAGCACATTGACCTCAAACTGCTCAAAACAGTCATCTATCCCCTCCTCAACAGTTGAGGTCTCTGCTACAAAAGACTCAATAAATCTCTGATTTGGAAACAACACATGTATATCCAATTGAACAACAACAGACTCCTCAAACCTCTCCATTTCAAAAGCTTGTGATGCAATACCAGGAAAGAGACCATCTACAAAATAGTACTCCTCTATCCTCTCTAGTTGCATATCAAACTGAGCTAAAATCTCTAGTAGCCGTTTATTTGTCTCTATATCTAATAACTTACTCATTCTATATCCTATTTTGTTTTGAAAATAGTACTAGAATAAGACTTAAGCAGAGTATACCTGTTGACCAATCTCCTTGTATCTACTATAGTAACTCTCCACAAAATTAAAAATTTCATCTTTTTTAGGAAAATAGACCCCATCTATCTTTTTAGTATATTTAGATAGATAAAAGTTTGCATCCATCTTGTCTATATAGTTTTGAGCTAAAGTCTCATAAGCTTTTTGATAAGCCTCTCTCATCTTGTTATATCCATTATAGTTGATTTTAATCTGTCCATCATAAGTTATAACACCTGAACTAAACAGAATATCTAAATGTATAAGCCCCTCACAGTAATATGGCAAAACCTCACCAACTTCACGCCAAGCCATCAACCCAACAGCACGAGAGACCAAATCATCTATCATATGTCTCTTTAGCTCATCTTTTTCATTATCAAAAAATGCCATAAGCCCACCAGCAGTAGCCTTGAACTCCTCTATATTTTTAAACTGCCCACTAGAGTTCATCACCATCTCTGTATTGGAGTCTATCCAAAGGATATGACCAAATTCATGACCAATAGTTGAAATATCATATATCTCTTGCCATAGCTTAGGATTATTCTCAATAAGCTCTCTCTGTCTCTTTACAAAATCTAATCCCATAGTCTCAACAGAGAGTTGCATAATAGGTTTTGCCTTTTTACTCTCCATTACAAAATCAGCATAGGCAAATATCTTTTTGCCAAGCTCTGTAGAGACCTGCTCATCATTGGGTACTACTTGAGCAGAGAAAAGACCATTGAACTCTGCTGCATAGTAGAGCATTGGTTGACCTATATAGAGCTGTGTCTCATCTATCTGTATATGATTTTTCTCTATAGTAGATAAGGCATCTCCTACTATATCCTCTGCCAATTTTACTGAAAAGTTTTTGATATTTTCTCGTGTCATAGAGCCACTCTGTAGTTGAGGATTGACTATTCGTAAATCCCACTCCAAAGCAACAGCTTTTCTAAAATGGTCTTCATAATACTCTAATGGATGACCAACCTGTATAGGTGTAGTAATCTTCATCCAAGCTCTATCTACATTCGCCCAATAACCTATAAGTTTTTTTGGCTCTTTGATAGAGAGAGCTTTTTTGATAGATACCAAATATTGTATCCACTCATCCTTTTGCCCAAATACATCATCACTCTCCAGACTCAAAGCCTCCACACAATCCTCTATTATAGAGACTAAATCAGCTACCTCATTATGAAAAGCGTCACAATATGAGGTACTTCTATAGTGTCCACTATCATCTTTTATCAACACAGAGTAACATCTATCACCAACCTCTCCATTTGGGTCTAAATCCAATAATCCTTCATTTTGAAGCATACTAAAAATAGCCTTCTCGTCACCATCATGCTCTTTTATTAAATCACGATTGACTCCCGAGATTATATGTGCAGTCCAAGCAGATTGCCACTGACTCATAGATTCACCAATATTGTGTACACCCTCTATTAGAGTTCTGTAAAATGGCGTTAATAGATTTTCACTCTTTATCCAAGCTATTAGATACTCGTGTCGAAGTAGGTGCATATCTTTGACGAAAAGATACGCATCCTCCTTTTTGGCTATTATCTCATCTTCACTAAAACCCTCTTTTTGAAGTACCTGCTCTAGTGCATCTTCACGCAGATTGACTAAGCGTGTTAGAGCAGCCATTGTAGTATCACTATTTATCGGTAATTTTAATTTGGATAGAAATTTATCTACCAAAGCCTCTGCCTTGATATGCTCACCATCTAAAAGTTTATAGTAATCATTTAATTCTTTTTGTCTATCTTGAAGCTCATTATATATTTTCTGTAAATCTTGTATAAATTGTTGTCTCATTTTTTCCCCTTTCTTTGGAAATTAGAGTTTAATATTATATGATTTATCTTTAGATTTTGTTTAGTTTTTGTATTTAAATGTATTTTTTTATACTTACAAAACAATTTGAGTTAAAGCCAAAAAGATTAAATGTTTTTTTGTTGTTTTTGATTTTAATTAGTCGGCTTTAGCCGACCAAAACTACTACTCACCATCTATCATTTTATCTGCCTCTTTAAAGATTTTATCAATATTATCTCTTATCCATTTTTTATCCATCCACTCCTCTGGACGAACCTCTATACCTTGAACCAAAACACCAAAGTGCAAATGGTCACCAAGAGCTAATCCAGATGTTCCTGTTTGAGCAATAGGAGTACCAGCAGTTACATCTTCACCCTCTTGTACCAAAATATTTGAACAGTGACCATATATCGTAAATAGACCCATCCCATGGTCTATCATAGGCATATTACCATATATTCCATTATAGTTACTAAATACAACCCTACCATCATTTGAAGTGATAATTTTCGCCATCTTGGTACTTGCCATATCTAATCCTACATGGTATGATTGAGAGACCTCATTACTCTTGTCTCCATAGTAGTAGTGCCTCTCATCACCATAACTTGCTACCTTTGCTGCATTTCTTAGAGGATAAAATGCTTTTATGCTCCACGAATCTATCATTTTATCTGATATTTTCTGTGCCAAAGAGTGGATAAGCTTCTCATTCGTTATTCTCATATTCTCATTAATCACTTTTAATTTCTCTACTCTATCTGTTATTAGAGCATATTGAGGGTCAGAATTTGCCAAATCAGATATTTTTCCATCAATAAAATTATCTCTAGCCTTAATCCAAGAGACCTTATAGTTTCTAGTTTTAGTATAAAATGGCACATTCATTACTCTTTTATTTCCGGCCATATCAGTAGCAATGATTCTAGCAGAAAAGTTCTCTTGAGTAAACGGCCACGCTACTAATGCAGCATAGTAACCACTCTTTTTATAAGGAACTACCTTAAATTTTCTGCCTTCTGCCTCCAAATAGAACTCTTTTAGTGCTTTATCTTTTACTTGAAAAATAACTAAACCAGAACCACCCTGCATAATAGAGTAGGAGTTTGACAAGACATTTACATCTGGTCTCTTATAATCTATCTCTACAAAAATATCCTTTTTTGCTCTATTTCCCTGAAAAAATCTCCAATTACTCTTATCTGTTGCTGTTACAATCAGCTTAAAGGAGCCTAACTTTGGATTTAACCTAACACCTTTGAGTGGTTTTTTAGGATATTCAACCTTGATAACCCTTCTTTTCTGATTTGGTTCAAATATTATCTCATTTGCTACAATAATGGTGTTCTCTCCATCAGACATTTTAACCTCATATGATTTTAATCCCGAGTTATCAGTAACTATTATCTCAAGAGGATCTCGTCTATTCCAATATATATTATCTTCACTCTCAATAACTGGTGCTTCTCTCTCAAAAGCTGGACTAGTAAATATATAACCACCAGCTCCAATAGCCAATCCCAATATTATAACCCATGTACTTTTAGAACTTTTTTTATTACTACTATATGATCGTCTTCGTCTCATTATATCAATCCCATTGTTTTATTAATTTATGTGCAATCATATCGGATAGAACATTAAAATATTGAATATCTATGAATTTTCCACCTTCATAGAGAGGTCAATCCAGTTAGCTTGATGAATTAAAGCACCTGAAGAGATAGCATCTACTCCTGTTTTTGCAATATCTTCAATAGTCTCTAGTGAAACATTTCCACTAGCCTCTATTAATATATGAGGATAATTTTCATCTCTAAAAGCAACTATCTCTACTATATCTTCATTACTCATATTGTCACACATCACAATATCAGCCCCTGCCTCCATAGCATCTCTAACCATCTCTATACTCTCACACTCTATCTCTACTTTTGAGGTAAATGGAATCTTTTTTCTAACCTCTCTCATAAACTCATTTAGATTATCTATGGTTTTTAAATGTGTATCTTTTAGCATCAAACAGTCATCTAAACCCATACGATGATTTATACCACCACCACATCTTACAGCATACTTCTCAAACTCCCTAAGCAGTGGTCTTGTTTTTCTCGTATCGAGAAGCTTTATACCATATGGCTCTACCTTTTTGACAAACTCTGCTGTTAGTGTCGCTATAGAACTAGCATGAAGAGCTATATCTAAAATAGAGCGTTCTAGTGAGAGTATCTTTTTAGAATCACCAGAGATGAAGAGTAGCTTATCTCCTATCTCAAATGAATCACCATCACCTACCTGCCAATCCAACTCCAAACCATACATATTTGCCAATGAATCAATATACTCTTCTCCTCCAAAAACTCCATGACTCTTTGCTACAATATACGCTCTAATCTCTTTTGAGCTAGAGATACGAGAAAAGAGGTCTCCCCTCCCTATATCTTCTACTACCATCGCCTCTATAAATTTATCTTTTAACAACTTTTTTTCCTTTTTATATTTAACAACATCTGAATAATGGGTTTAGCCAATGACAATGCTTTGGCACGGTGAGATATACTACTCTTAATCTCACTATCCAACTCACCTAGTGTCAACTCATAACCATAAGGAATAAACGAAGGGTCATAGCCAAATCCACCCTCTCCTCTAAGTTCTGATATAACCTCTCCGTGCATCCAACCATGCACTGTATACTCTCCATATTTGGAGACAATAGCTATACAAGCAGTATAATAGGCCTCTGCTCTATCAACCTCTTTAACCTTAAGGTTTTCAATTAATTTCAAGAGATTATCTCTATCACTAGCCCCCTCTCCTGCATATCGTGCAGAGTAGATATTAGGCTCATTACCTAATATGGGAACCGATATACCACTATCATCAGAGACCACTATATACTCCCCCTCTAGCCTATTATAGATAGTTCTTGCTTTTATTAGAGCGTTCCCCTTAAATGTATCTGCATCTTCAACTATATCTATATCTCCAAGTAGCTCTCCAAAGGCTATAACCTCATCTCTACACATCTGATTAAACTCTCTCAATTTTCCTCTATTGCCTGTGGCAAGTACTATCTGCATAAAAACCTAACTTTTTTTGCAAATAATAGAATATTTTTCCTAAATATAGTTTAAAATTTACTATTTTTTTATATAATAGGATAATTTTTATCCTAATTGGAGACTCAAACATGTTTAAACAGATATTACCTCTTAGTTCTATTATTGGGCTGAGATTTTTTGGACTATTTATTGTTCTACCCGTTCTATCAGCTTATGCACTAGGCTTGGAGGGTGCAACTCCACTTCTAGCAGGTGTAGCTATGAGTGGGTACGCTTTTACCCAAGCTATTTTCCAAGTACCATTTGGAATCCTAAGTGATAAAATGGGAAGAAAAAAGACACTACTTATAGGTCTATTAATCTTCATTCTAGGCTCTATAGTCTGTGCTATTAGTGATAATATCTATATACTTCTAATAGGTCGTTTTCTACAAGGTGCAGGAGCTATCGGTTCTGTTGTTACAGCAATGATAGCTGACCTCGTAAAAGAGGAGCAGAGGGCTCATGCTATGGCTATTATGGGAGGAGTTATTGCTATGAGCTTCTCAGCTGCTATGATTATCGCTCCTATTGTGGGTGGTAATTGGGGTGTTGATAAACTATTTTGGCTCACAGCCATACTCTCTATCCTTGCTATCGCTGTTTTGTTTACAGCTGTTCCTCAACCACCTACAATTATTCATAGCTATAGTGAAAAAGAGTCAAAGATGCTTGAGGTCTTCAAAGACAAAGCACTAACTAGGATGTATATCACTTTTCTCTTTCACTCATCTATTATGACTATGGCATTTTTTATTATCCCTATAGTCATGACACAGAGCGTTGCGAATGGTGGCTTTGGTTGGGAAAAAGTAGAGCTATGGAAGGTCTATCTACCTGCTATAGTTCTCGGTATATTAGCTATGGCTCCATCTGCTATATTTGGTGAGAAGTATGGAAAAGGCAAAGAGGTCTTTATGCTCTCTGTAGCTTCTATATTTATAGGTTTCTTGGCTATGGGATTTGCTACATCTGCTACACTCTTCTCTATAGGGGTATCTCTCTTTATGATTGGTTTTATGTCATTTGAACCACTACTACAGAGTTTTGTAAGTAAATTTGCAAAAGTACACCAAAAGGGTGCAGCGATAGGTGTTGCCAATACATTTGGATATATAGGTATAACAGTTGGTGGACTACTCGCAGGTTGGATTATGCAGAGTTATGACAGAGCCACCCTAGCTATAGTAGTATCTCTTATAGCTATAGGGTGGTTTCTATGGGTGGCGACTATGCCAAGTCCAAATAATCGTGGAAATGTATATCTCCCTCTAAATATATTTGATAGAGAGAAGATAGCAAAATTAACAGAACATAATGCCATATCTGAAACATATATCAACGAAACTGAGAATATTGCCGTTGTAAAATATGAAAAAGATATGATAGATGAGGATGAGGTTAGAGGATTATTAAGTTAATCAATTCTGAACTAAATAGTTTTTATGAAAAAAATTCTCAATATTATTTCTGTCGATTAATATTTTTAAGGGGTGGGTATACGCCTCTAGTTAACATATAGTTAATACTATCATACTAAAATTGCCCATTAAAAACATAAAAAAGGATTTCAATGTCAATAACCTCCCCCAATCCTTGAAGGATATGGAGGAGGCTTGATTGACCAGATTAAGAGGCTAGAGATAGTCAACTACGATATTTTTGTTATCACACCTTGGGGTGCTTCTCCAGCTCCAAGCTCT
>CAZSHP010000017.1:0-29108 GCA_964606545.1 uncultured Sulfurovum sp.
TTGCGTAAAAGTTAGATTAATCTAAATCCAAAGTCCAATAGCTCCCCTGATTCTCATTTTTGACACTCATCTTTTCCATTTTAGGACGACTACTAGGGGAGCTATTTTTTCTCAATAGTCTCTTTATATCTTTTAGAATCCTATCCTCCTCTGCGAAGTAAGAGTGACCTAGAGCAAATAGAGAAAAATCAAAATTTACCAATATGGTATCAATATCTTTGATAACACTAACAGGATAGACAACCCCTGCTCTTGGATGATTATGTTTTATTCTTGACATCCACACGGCTTTGTCTTTTGGTGAGACATAAAGAGTAGTTCTATCTGAAATCTTTGTATAGGCTTTGGATATATGTTTAAAAAGGTCTGCATCTACATCTGGAGCGGCCAATATAATTTGACCAAATCTTACATTTGGTGTCTCTTTTTGAATGTCATTTATTGCTCTTAGTAGACCACGATTTCCCATACTATGTGCAATAATATGAACCTTTTTAGCACCTGATTTTTGTGCAAAACCTCTGATAAACTCTTTTATATACTTCTCACTTGCTTGAATAGATGCCTCGTCACTAGAGTACTTCATTGGGTTATCTTCTGATGGCCAACTATAAAAAGCCATAACACCTTTTAGTCCTAAATCATAACCTATCTGTCCAGCTCTTATTGCTGCATCTTCAAATGAGTTGTTATAGCCATGTATAAAAATAAGAGCCTCTTTTTCATCTATAGTAGAAAATAGCTCTCTTAATCTACTCCATAACTCATCTTTATTTTTATAATTTTTTATCTCTTGTAGTCTTACATCTCCATATTTAGAGTCAAAATGTAAAATTTTCCCTAATAGAGAGCCTTTTATCTCTCCTACTTTATGCGATTTTGGAATAAAAATTTTGCAAGTTCCTGTATAGAGTTGCTCTGCTCTTTCGCTACTATACCCTTTTGAGTGGTCATTTGCATCTATGGGTTTTCTATTTGTTCCATAATAAATTTGATATATAGGTTTATTGGGTTTAGCCAATATTCCATGCTCTTTTGGAATAACTACAGGTGAAGAGGCAAGAGTTAATTCATCTACACTACTACTTGTTGCTGTAGACTCTTTTTGAATTTTAGATAGTTTTGAACAACCTACCATAAAAAATAGAGAGATAATTAAAATAGACTTTAACACTATATTTTTATACATTTTAACTCCTAATATCAAAATTTATATATTATAACATAACGAGACTTTTATAAAATTTTATCAAATCCCATCAGAATTACAACACTCAAAAGCCCTCCAGCTACACCTGCTAAAATATCATCACCCATAACACCCAAACCACCTTTGACTTTTCTATCAATTGTTCCAATAGTAGATGGTTTCCATATATCAAATAGTCTAAATGAGGCAAAACTAGAGACAATAGCAATCTCCCAAACAAAAGAATAACTCATACTTTGAGCTGTTGAAATAGCAAACATCATAGCTATCCACATCCCTGCTACCTCATCTATAACAATGCTTTTGTCATCATGGCTTCCTGTCTCCTTTTCGTACTTATTTATCTCAAAAATACCTATTATAGTAATAGCTATAGTCAACATAAAGAGTGTCTGCATAGGAAAAATTTTCAAAATTAAAACCCCTGCAATCAAAGCAGCCAAGCTACCTACCGTTCCAGGAGCCTTTGGAGCTAAGCCTGTTCCAAAAAATGTTATAAAAAGTCTGTTTAGGTTCATTTTTGTTCTTTCGTTTATATGTTTTTATTTAAATTGTTATTTTGTTCCATCCTCTATGAGGTGGAATAGATAAGCAAAAATAACGGAAATCAATACTTCAATTCTCCTATCTATTCCACCTCAAATAAGGTGATACTATTTACTAAGTCAATGAGGTAGTCTGATATAACCCCATAAGCTTAATATAAAAATCCTCTTCGCTATGCTCCTCTATTATACCTTCATTTGGAACCAAAGAGTCATAAAGCTCTTGAAGATTCTCAAATCTATCAGGAAAAAGAGTACTCAATATCGAAGCAGATACCTCTCTTCTAACCAATACAGAAGGTGGCATAATACCAGCTCGAATTAGTTTCATAATAGATGGAGAGTGATAGTGTATATGGTGATGCTGACCATGAGGACAGATACTATTACTCACAAGAGTTCTACATAGGTCACAATATACATACTGGTCAACTGTCGAAACCTCTAACTTTATCTCATCTGATGCGTCAAAGATAGAGTTTAGACGATTCTCATCATAATATAGCCCCAAACCTGCATGGTTCTTGCCAACAATGAGACGAGTACATCCATAATTTTTAGCTACAAGTGCATCGAGAACTAGTTCATTGTATCCAGAGAATATATATGTATTCTCCAAAGGAACAACAACAACTCGATTTGCAGGTAAAAAATTCTCTATAAAACTCATAATAGCCTCATATCGAATATCAAATCTCAATCCATCACTCTTAAAAGGTTTTAACAAAAAGAGAATAAGCATATCAGACTTATCAAGTGCATGTCTTATCATTCTCTCCTGTGCACGATTTAGAGGATTTGCTGTTAACATAAATCCTGAAATCTCTTTGGCATTTTGATGTTTAATCAATCTCTTAACATTCTTTAGATGAGTAGAGATAAGAGGATATTCAACATGATACTTCCCACTCACAGCTATATCGCCTAATCTATTCATAGTATCTTCTACATTAGGATGAGATGGGTTAGCTGTTCCATATATACAGATTAATCTCTGCTCTTTATTAATCTTATAGGTAGAATCAACAGTCAATTCACCAATAGAGACCCCTCCACTAATTAACTCTAAAACCTCTCCCTTCTTAGCAGTTTTTAAAACCTCTCTATTTCTCTTTCCACTAGGGGCTAATACAAAAGCAAATGGATAGGGAACACCTTTGTACATTTTACTCCTGTCAACCTCTTTTGCCTCCTCCTCACTCATAAGTCCCGTTACAGGTGAGATGAGACCCTCTTGAACTAATGCAAGTGTAGAGTGTGCCTCTGCATCTACATAGAGTTGTCTATTTTTTCTTGAAGATGCCATATTTTTTCCTTTTTTCCCATAAACTTTTTCTCGAAATGCCTAGCTTTTTAGATAGCTCTGTGTCTGGAAATTGGTACTGAAAACTGTTGACTATAAACTTAACATAATCATCTATTGTCAATATCTCATTTTGGTCATAGAGTTTATTATCTGTATTTATCTCTAATTTCGGATAGGAGGTCTCTATATCAGTCGTAGTAGATATAATAAACTCACGCATCTTTATAAGGTCAAAGAGTTGATCTCTCTCTGCCTTTTTTAGCGTCTGAAGTTCGGAGATATAGAGAATATGTTTTGGATTGGAGTGTTCTATCTTGTCTCTCCAGTTCTTTGCTCCAAGAGGAACAAAAACAAGAACTCTATCACTATTTTGTGCATACTTAAATGCCAATTTATCAACCAATTTTATATAGTTTGTATATATAACAACAGGTGTAGATATTTTATCAATATCATCAATAATATTTATATCATTGAGAAGATATTCGGTATACTCTTTGTAGAGATTTTTGTATTTTTTAAGAGTTTGGAACTCTTTGTAGTGTTCAATCTTTCGTTGAAGCTCCTCTATCATAAACGGTTTGACAATATAGTCATTTGCACCAAGCTTTAGTGGTGCAGAGACGGTATCATTGTTTATGTAACTAACCATAAGTATAATAATCTTCTCTGAAAATTTAGTAATCAGAGGATTAAAATTTTGACCAGGTAAATTAGTTGATAGTAGATAAGCATCACCTGTACTAGTCGTCATTGCATCCTTAATAGAGGAGAATATCTCGGTCTCGTATCCTGCTTGATTAAGTTTAGTTGAAATGCTTTGAGCTAGGTATAACTCGTTCTCAATAATAGTTATCTTCATGCTTGTGTCCAATCGTAGTAGTATAATGTTGTTACAGCCTCCACGGCTACCCCCTCTTTGCGTCCTATCCATCCCAACTTCTCTGCTGTTGTAGCTTTGATATTTACGAGATTTGGTTGTAGGTTTAATAGTTTTGCTAAGTTAAATCGCATAGCTTTTTTATAATTTAATAGTTTTGGTGTCTGAGCAATGATTGTCAAATCTACATTACCAATAACATAACCAAAGCTACTAAGCCGTCTTACAGTATCTTTTAAAAGTTCAGTTGAGTCAACCCCCCTATACTCATCAGAGGTATCAGGATAGAATTCACCAATATCACCAAGTCCAGACGCACCCAAAAGGGCATCTATAATAGCATGAATAGCGACATCCCCATCGCTATGTGCCTTGAAGCCAAATGGAGAATCTATCTCTACTCCACATAATACCATCTGTTTTCCCTCTTCAAAAGGGTGTATATCGATACCAAAACCAGTTAGAGCTTTTGAAGAGGCTCTATTTAGGCAAGAGAGTTTGGATAGGTCTTCAACTGTTGTTAATTTATGAGCTTTGAGTGACCCCTCAACAAAAATAATCTCACCACCTTGTGACGCAATGGCTGAACTATCATCTGTAAACTCTATATCAGTTTGCAACGCTTTTTTTAGAGTTTTGGTACAGGAGAGTTGAGGAGTTTGAATGATTTGGCTCTCTTCTCTATCTATTGGAGAGTTTTTAAAGTAGATTGTATCTACAACCTTAAGTGTAGGAACTACACACCCATTGTTCTTTTTTGCTGAGATTACACGACTTATCATATTTTTATCGAGACAACATCTAGCAATGTCAGAGACAAGAACAAAAGGTGTTAAGACACTTTTTAGAGCATTTTTGAGAGACTCCTGCCTACTCGCTCCTCCCTCTACAAATCTATACTCTGCAAAATTAGACATAGATTGAATATCATCTTTAGATGACACAATTACAGTCTCTTTAAAGCCATATATCGTTTGAAAATCATCAGCCACTTGCAACCAAATTGGTCTCTCTCCACTCCAAAGCCACTGCTTTTTTGGTGGAAGTTTGAATCGTGACGCTGAACCTGCCCCAAGAAGTATCAGTGTAATGTTTTGCAATATCCATCCTCTTTCTAAAAGTATATTTGAATTATAACAGAAGTAACCTTTTGTAACAGTTTATTTTTACATATTTTAATCACATTTTTAAAATTATTTTTTTATATTAACTTTATGTTACAGGATTTGTTTTTTTTGATACTATCTTTTAAATTTTAATTTGATTATAACCTAATCTGTTTTATTCAAAGCCAATTTATCGCTATTGAGATATAATTCCGTCAAATTATAAATAGGATGAGAGTTGGATATAGACCACTTCAAAAAGAGCATAAAACTAGCTCTAAGAGAGAGATTTTCTGCCACAAGATATGGTGATAACAATAGAACTCCAAATAGATATATAGCTACACCAAAAAATAGAACCCCATTTGTAGGAACTCTGCCTCAAAATATATCAATATCATCAACAAAATCTTATCAGAAGTTTCCAAAACTATCAAAAGAGCTTCTAATTGAACTATTTTCAGAGGTTGGTATAGGGTATGTTCCTGAAATATGTATCAATCAACTCAAAGATAGACACCCAATTGAGGTTTTTCAAAATTTTGTACTCAATTTTGGAGTTACAGAGGAGAATAGACTAAACCAAATAGAGGCTATAGATGCTAATATATTAAATCGGGTGATTTTGACTCTAAAGAGGATGGATGAGTATAGAGAAGATAAAATTTTTGATAGTAGACCAATTTATAAGCTTTTGGCACAACATCAATTTGAAAGAGCAGATGAGATGATAGATAGATTAAAAAGATAGGATTAATATGATTAGATTACTATTTACCATAATATGGTGGTTTGGATTTTTTGTGGCTGTGAGTCTGATGCTAGGATTGTACCTAGGAGTTGAGTTTATAGAGCAGTATGTAGGTGTTCTATTTCTAGCAATAGGTATCCAACATATGATTGCACTAGTAATATTGGGCTTTTTTGCAATTATTAGAGAGAGAGATGATAATATTGAGGTGGGCAATAGAGTAGCCACTATGGGTTATCTACATACTCTAATAGGTACATCGGTAGCTCTAATTATGACCTCTAAGTTTGGTGGAGCTGAGATGATAGAGCATATAGATACCATCATCTCCCCTATCGGTTCAGCCCTTATTACTAGTATTATCGGTTGGGCTTTTGGTAAGGAGATGGAGCGAGAGCGATATAGATTCAGACTATCATCTACAGAGCAGAGTGATAACGCATTGGAGTTTTTGGCTGATAGAGTCAAGAGGTCAGCATATATGATAGAGCAAGGGAGTCAGAAGTGGATGGAGAGTATGGAGCAGAGTAGCTCTCAACTACTAGCTACTTCTCAAAAACTCGAAGAGAGCATAAACTCTGCAACCAAGATTTCAGAACAGAGTATAGATGAGATTAGAAGAGACTTCTCAAGACTATTTGAGCAGATGGAGAGAGCGATTAATGATGTAGAGAGAAACTTCGAAGCTACATCAAAAGATGCAAATAGAGTCTTCAAAAACTCTATAGATACCTTTGATAGTGGTCTAAGTCAGATGAATACAATCGCCAAAGAGTGGGATAGACATATCAAGAGTATGAAAAAATTCTCTAACCATTCAGAGTCAGCACTAGAGACTCTAACAGAGCATAGCCAAAAGGTTATAGATGAGTTCTCAGCTGTTGCCAAAAGCCTACCAAGTGCAGGAAAAGTTATCTCTGATATTGATGAGTTTCTATCCAAACTAAAAAAGGGTGATAGAGATGAATAGGCGAGAGAATACTACTATGCAGAGTGAGATTTTTATTGTATTGATGATTGTTATGATTCTGCTCTTTATCATCACCTCTCTCTATCTAGCTAGACTAAAAGAGCATCAACAGCCTCCTCTAATCGTGCTAGACGAGGCTCATGGATACTCATTTCATAGTAGTTCAGCATCTCTAAACCCTAAGTTTCAATCTCTATTAAACTCCTCGATAGTCAAAAAAATTAGCAAATTTGCCAAAGAGCATAAGTGTGATATAGTAGAGGTCTATGGATATACAGATGCACAACCATTCTCTACAAATAGTAGAGGTGGAAAATTTGACAATGAGCTTCACCACTGTCTAAATGATGGTTGTGATATGGACTCTATAGAGGCATCATCTAACCTAGAGCTTGGAATGAAAAGAGCTGTATCTGTTGTAGAGTTTCTAAAACCTCTAATTGTTGAGAGAAACTCCCCTGTCAAAATTATTAGACCCTATAGTGCTGGTCAATTTATAGATGAGCATGGTAAAATAGCATCTATAGATAACCAAAGGGGAAATAGACTACGACGAAGAATAGAGATTCGACTATCTCGCTCTAGGGATTTGAGTTTGGATTAGATTAATCTTAATATATCTTTACTAAATTTTTAGATAAAATATATAAAATCTTTGAAAAATGAGTTACATGGAATCTATATTTGCATTTATCGGTCGCCCCTTTATTAGTTTTATCAGAAAAATGGATAAATTTGGTTCATTTATTATCTTTCAATTGACCCTTCTTCCTCTTATGTTCAAAAGACCTTGGAGAATCAAGCAGATTTTTGAGCAGATTGAGGTTATTGGTATAGGTACTTTTGGAGTTGTCTTTTTAGTAGCCATCTTTACAGGCTTGGTTCAAGCTGTTCAACTATATCAAGGATTTTCTAAATTTGGAGCAGAGAGTTTTATAGGATATACTATTTTTTATGCTACAGTTAGAGAGCTATCACCCATCTTTGCAGGACTTATGCTCATATCTCGCTCTATCTCCTCTATGGCTGCAGAGCTTGGAACTATGAGAGTTACAGAGCAGATAGATGCTATTGAGACTCTAGCAGTGGATTCCAAAAAATATCTACTTATCCCTAGAATAATAGGAGCTACTATTGCTCTTCCTCTTCTAGTAATAGCATTTGACTTTATAGCTAATGTTTTTGCCTATTTTATGTCATGGTTGGCACTAGATATGAACCCTATAGTCTATCAAGATACAATCAAACAGCTATCTAAATTCTCCGATATTGGTACAGGTATGATAAAAGGTGTAGTATATGGTTATCTAGTAGGAGCTATTGGGGCATATGTGGGGTATAACACCTCTGGTGGGGCAAAGGGGGTTGGTATCTCTACCACTCGTGCTGTTGTACTATCTTCTGTTACTATATTTATTGCAAACTTCTTCTTATCTCAAATTTTTATACTCTTAAAATGGTGATTAAAAAGCTAGAGAAAACTCTCTAGCTCAAACTCTATATGTCGTCAAAGAACCCACCATCTTTTAAGATATTGATATTTCCTTTGATATGTTTAACAGCAATATCAAATTTCTCTTTTGTCTCATCATCAAACTCAAGTTCAATAATCTTCTCAACACCATTTGCACCAATAACAGCAGGTACACCTATAGTAATATCGGTATATCCATACTCACCGTCGAGCATAACAGAGCTTGGAATTACTCTCTCTTCATCACTCAAAATAGCCTCAACCATAATAGAGATAGAACGCCCAGGTGCATAGAATGCTGAAGTTTTAAGATATTTAACAATCTCTGCTCCACCATTTTTGGTTTTGTCTGCAATATCTGCTAAGTCCTCTTTTGATAGAATCTTCTCTAGTGGAATACCACCAATATTACTAACCTCTGGATATGGAATCATCTTCTCTCCATGGTCACCAATAACCATAGCTCGAACCTGTCCTGCACCAAAATTTGTCTTTTGTCGTACTTGATAAGCCATCCTAGAGCTATCCAAAGCTCCACCCATACCAATAATTCTATTTCTATCCCAACCTGTCACTTTGTGAACAACATAGGTCATTATATCAAGAGGATTAGATACACATAATATAATTGCATTTGGAGAGTACTCTTTGATATATCCTGCTATCTCTTTTACAATTCCTGCATTGATATTAAGCAGGTCTGCTCTTGTCATCTCAGCTCTTCTTGGAACTCCTGCTGTGATTACAACAACATCACAATCTTTTAAATCTTGAGGTTTAATTGCAGCTTCGATAATTGTACCTCTAGGAGAAAAATTTGTCGCTTGTGCAATATCAATCGCCTTTCCAATAGCTACTTCTGGAACAATATCATAAAGTAAAATTCTATGACAAGTTCCTGTCATTGCCAAAGAGAAAGCTGCTGTTGCACCAACTGCTCCAGCACCTATAATCGCTACCTTTTTTCCTGTTCGGTTATTTACCAATTTTCCCATACTCTTCCTTTAAATTTAAAAATAAAAACCGTAGGGTTGGCTTTAGCCGACCATTTATAATATTTTTTGGTCGGCTAAAGCCAACCCTACGGAAAATTATAGATTTTTTGGTGGGCATAAATGCACCACCCTACAAAAAAATACCTATTTTACTTCAAGTCCAAATGTAAATCCAGCTTTTACCTTTTCGATAAGTACTGGAACAACATCAGCATAATCACCAACTATAGCAAAATCAGCATTACTAAATATAGTCTCTTTTGCATTATTGTTAATCGCTACGATAGTATCAGACTCTTTCATACCAGCAATATGTTGAACAGCCCCACTAATACCAATAGCTACATATACTTTTGGTCTAACTGTTTTACCTGTTTGACCGATTTGTCTAGCATACTCAGATACACCCTCATCAACCATAACACGACTCGCAGCCCACTCTGCATTGACCCCTTGGTCTTTTAGAGCTTGAGCTAAATCTTTGACCATCTGCATACCATCACTAGCTGTTCCTCTACCACCTGCTACGATAATATCAGCTTCAAATAGACCTTGCATTCCACCCTCACCGATAACTGTCTCGATGATTTCTGAAACGAACTCTGACTCATCTAGTTTTGGTGTAAATGGAGTGATTTTACCCTCTTTGGTATCATCTCTCATAGGTACAGCAAATGTTCCTGCACGTGCTGTTGAGATTTGAGGACATACAAAACCGATAATAGTAGCTAGTTTAGACTCACCATAAGTAGGTCTTCTTGACTCTAGGATTGGAGCGTATGCAATTCTCTCTTTTGTAGCTTTATCTCTATGTAAGTGTTCGCCTATAATAAGTTGAGTACAGTCTGCTGTCACCCCTGAACCTCTTTTAACACCGATTCTTGGAGCTAACTCTCGTCCTGCTGTGGTTGCAGCAAAGAGTGCAATCTCTGGATTTCTCTCTTCAATCACTTGTGAGAAGATTTCAGAAAATGGCAAAATTCTATACTCTTCAAGTCTATCATCATCAACTACAATAACCTCATCAGCACCATGAGCAATAAGTTCTTTTGCTAAATTATCAATATTTTTACCTATAAGAAGAGTAGTAACTGTTGTCCCTTCATCTAAAGAATCAGCTAAATTTCTAGCAGGAGTAAGAAGCTCTAGTGATGGTCTTGAAATCTCACCTTTTACTACCTCAGCCCAAGTTAAAATTCCAGATGCTCCATTTCTAAAGTCAATCTCTTTATCTCTTGCTTTTTTCTTAGCTACTTTTTTCTTTTTAGTTTTAACTTCAAGAGTGTTTTTACCCTCTTTCATATGAGCAATTAGTGAATCAACTAACTCTACTTCATTATGACCCTCTGATACTTTTGCAGGAGCTCTCTCACTCTTGATAGTTGCAACTTTTGATACAATAGTTGGACTTCCACTCTCACCTGGAGTTCCAAGACCAATAAGCTCTGTTCCTAGATTTACATCATCAATATTATACATTTTGATTTCAGTATTTCTTGCTCTAATTGCACCACTTAGAGTTGGTCTTCGTGGGTCTATCCCTGTTGGTGTGAAACTCATAGCACATGGGAGTGGTAGTCTCATCATCTGATACCCACCCTCAATAATTCTTTTTGCTTCGATTTTACCATTTACAAAATCAGCAGTCTCTATAAATGTTCCTTGAGGGATTCCCATAAACTCTGCTACTTGGCTAGGTACATGAGCTGTATCACCATCAGATGTTTGACGACCTGCAACGATAATAAAGTCACTATCAAGACCCTCTTCTTTTCCATATCCAAGATGTCTAAGAAGATGAGAGATAGCCAAACCAGTAGCATAAGTATCTGAACCACCAAGTCTTCTATCACTAAGAAGGTGTGCCTCATCATAACCCATTGCTAGAGCTTTTTCTAGTGACTCATTAAAAGATGGAGGTCCCATTGAACATACTATAAGTTTTGCTTCAGGGTACTCATTTTTAATCTGAAGACCAGCTTCAAGACCATACTGACAGTCAATATTAATAATTGACTTTGCTTTTGTTCTATCCATTAGACCATCATCACCCATTCTCATCTCAGATGGTAGTGGCACTTGTTTCATTAAACTAATTATTGTCATACTATATTCTCCTCCTGCTTACATATTACTATATTCTGGGCCATCACCACCATAAGGTGTAGTCCAAGTTATTCCACCATTTGGTGATTTGATGTCACATGTTTTACAGTGTACACAGTTCTCTGCGTGGAGTCTTAGTGATTTTGCACCTGTATTTCTATCAATATGAAGCTCATAAACTTCAGCAGGACAAGCAGCTGCTACTGGTAATCCATACTCTTCAATATTTAATTTTTGGAACTTCTCTTTGTCATTGATAACCAAATGGACAGGTTGATGCTCATCATGCATAGCTTTTGAGTGGAATACTCCTGTAACTTTATCAAATGTAAGCTTCTTATCCCACTCTAATTTATCGGCAAATCTTTTGGTAAATGGAATACCTGCATACTCTGATACTTTTTGAGTCTCATCTGCATCTGAATGAACTTCTGGTACTAATAGACAAAAACCTCCAGTAATTAACTGAACACCCATCTTAAGTCCACCAAGAATCATACCATCATTCATAACAGCTCTCATATTTCTTGTTGGGTATAGCTCTTTGTAGATGAAGCTTTTGTTGACTTTTTTCTCATACTCTGACAAAGATGCTTCACTAGTATCACCTTTGATAAGAGCCTCTACAGCAGTTTGAGCAGCACAGATACCTGAACGAACAGCTAAGTGAATACCTTTTAGTCTTGGTGTACTAAGGAAACCAGCACTATCTCCAACAATCATCATATTATCAGCAAAGTATTTAGGTATAGAGTTCCATCCACCTTCAGGTAGTGTTTTTGCACCAAACTCAATAACATTTCCACCCTCTAAAAACTTAGAGACATATGGATGTGTTTTCCAAATCTGCATAGCTGCGTGTGTATCAAAACTAGGGTCAGCATAATCAAGTCCAACAACTAATCCAAGAGCCACTCTATTATCAGTTAAACCATAGATAAATCCACCACCAAACTCTTTTTTATCCTCAAGTGGATAACCAAATGTATGATATACAGCTCCAGCTTTGATATTTCCTTCTGGTACTTTCCAAATCTCTTTTACTCCCAAAGAGTAAATTTGTGGATTTTTTCCAGCATCTAAGTTAAATCTTTTTATTACTTTTTTTGCAAGGCTTCCTCTTGTACCCTCAGCTAAAACAGTAATACCAGCCTCAACAACTGTACCCTCTTGGTAATTTTTTAACTTCTCTCCATTATGGTCAAGACCTGTATCTTTGGTCTTAACTCCGACCACTTTACCATCAGCATTATAGAGCATATCATCAACAGCAAAACCAGTATATATCTCAACACCTTTTGCCTCTGCGATAGTAGCTAGATATTTACAGACCTGTCCTAATGATGCTATATAGTTACCACTATTATTCATATATGGAGGGTGAAATGGCAACTCCATCTCTCCACTCTCATTCAACTTTGCAGTGACATCAGTTGAAACTTTTGAATCAAACGGAACCCCATCAAACTCTTCTGCTGTTAGAAGGTCTTTAAATACCTTTGGTCTAATAACTGCACCTGAAAGGATGTGTGAACCAATCTCACTACCCTTTTCGATGAGCATTATTCTCTTCTCTTCGCCTTTTTCTTTCAACTGATTTGCAAGTTCAATTGCAGTAGCTAGTCCAGAAGGTCCACCTCCGACAATTAGAACATCGGTTGAAATTACATCACGATTACTCATTAAGTACTCTCCCATATTTTTGAAATGACTCTATTACTGTAGTTATATTATCTGTATTTTTCTGTTAAAAATAGAAAAAATAAAATAAAATAATCACAACAATTAAAGCATGGTATAAAATATCAGATTTTGTACTTTTTTGCAAATGCTAAGGGTATGAAATTTGGTGATATTTAATTATTGTAGAGAAGTGAAACAACAATAAATGGAAATTGATGATAAATATAATTTATATTTATTTAAAGATTAAAGGGTGAAAATCCCTTTTAATCTTTATTTTATTCAAAGAATTTAAGCTCATATAGCTTATCGACCATCTCTTGAACAGAGGCAACTGATTTTTTAAATCTCTCTTTTTGACAGTCATCTAGTTTAAAATCATCCATAATCTTCTCTGCACCACCTGCTCCAATCATTACAGGAACACCTGAGACAATATTTTCTGCTCCAAACTCTCCATTTAGATAGACAGCACATGAGTGAATCTGTTTGGTATCTTTGAGAATTGATTCAACCATTACAGCTGTTGATTTTGCAGGAGCATAATATGCCGAACCATCACCTAGTAGCTCAACTATCTCTTTTCCACCATTTTTAGTCTTATCAACAATTGTATCAAGTTGGGTTCTTGTTACCAAATCATCTATAGGAATACCTGCAACTGTAGTAAATCGTGTCAGAGGAACCATAGTATCACCATGACCACCCATTACAGTAGCACGAATCTGTCCAGCTCCAATTCCAAGTTGCTCATAGATAAAGTGAGCCATTCGTGCTGAATCCAAAATACCTGCCATACCGAGAACTCTACACTCATCAAGCCCTGTCTCTTTTAGTGTAACATAGGTGATAACATCAAGAGGATTTGCAACAACTATAACAATAGCATTTGGAGCATACTCTTTTATCTCTTTTGCATATATCTTTGCAATCTCAGCATTTTTGACAAGTAAATCATCTCTACTCATGCCAGGGGTTCTAGGTGCTCCTGCTGTCATTACTACTACATCACTACCTGCAATATCCTTTGGACTTTGAGCAGCTCTAACAATAGTGTGCTGTCTTGCGGCATTAGCTGCTTGACTCATATCAAGAGCCTTTCCTCTTGCTACAGAGACTTTTCTACTTCGTAATACAATTTCATGACATGCACCATTCATTGCCAATATAAATGCTACAGTCGAACCCACATTACCTGTACCCATTACCGTTACTTTTTTTCCTTTTGCCATAAAAACCCTTTAAATTTAAATTATATAGAATTATTAGAAAGTATAATTCTCAAGTCACTCTATTATAGCTATAAGAAAAGATAAAATCAAAGAATAGTAAAAATACAAATCTTTTTTTTAAAATTTGAGAAGAGAGGGAACAGTGATATTTTAAAAAAAAATAAAAAGTCAAATATCCTATTTCTTATTGTGATATTTGAAATTTTTTATATATTTATTCGTTGAGTTGTTTAAAAAAACTCTCCAAAATAGCCTCTCTATACTCCTTTATAAGTTCATCTTTTGGAGTATCTCCCTCTCTAAATTTTGCATGAACCTTCTCAAGTCTACTTCTCATATCAGAATCTATCATATGTCCCGTATAGGACTCCTCATTTTGAAGATTCACAGCACCTCTTTGTGCATGAGAACGGTTAGCCATAACAGATGCGTGATACAATGCCCTACCTATCATAATATATGGGAAGTTTAGATTTTTCATGGGTCCGACTTTTAGCTCTCTTTTGCCAAAACTCTGTCCTAGAACCTTAATATCATATAGATTATCAAAACCTATCATAGCACCTACACCTCCAACTACTCCACCTACAAGAGAAGCCAAGAAAAATGTACCCCCTCCAAAAGCAAGGTCAATACCAAAACCACCCAATGCTCCTGCTGATGCACCTGTTATAATCAACTCCTTTTGGCTTAGACCAAATATAGAAGCAGACTCTTTAGAGAATAGACCTATATTATCAAGAAGCAGAGAATCCTCTACTTTATCAATACTTTTATGATTCCAAATTCCCTCTATCTCTCTCTTCTGTGCTATCTCATACTTAACAATCTGCTTTTGATACTTCTCTTTTGCTTTGCTCTCTTCTGCCTCTGTTGCAGAGTTGCCCTTTATCTTTTTGACATATACATAAGATAGACTCTTTGTTAGACTATCTACTATCACATCTACACTACTCTCTATCTTCTGATTATGTAGAGTCTCTAAAACCCCAATAGCCTTTTTAATAGGTATTGTCCACTCCTCCTGAAGCTGTGCCATACTCTCTAGTAGTGATATATGGTCTTGAAATTTAGCCTCTATAGGATTAAAGGTTCTAACCAATCTAAAATAGTGACCCAATGCACTCTTCCACTGCTCACGATAATCCTCTTCTCCGATGAGATTGAGTATAGCCATAGATGGTTTTCCTGTCCAGCGAAGTATCTCCATCTCAACCTCATACTCTGCACCATAAGGTTTGGAGGCATCTACTACATAGATTATTCCTGCACCGTTTACTATAGGTTCTAATAGTTCAATCTCATCTCTAAACTTTGGATTCTCACGATTCTCAGCTATAAACTTTTTGACTACATCAGCTCTCTTATCAGCAGATACTGGTTCCTGTTTTTTAAGCCAAGAGAGTATTCGTCTAGCTCGTTGAAAACCAGGCGTATCGAAAAGCTCATATATTATCTCTCCATCAACCTTTAGAGGAAAAGACCTACTCACTTGTGTCGTACCTGGTGTATCACCTATCTGAACAGACTCATCTCGTGCCATTGATGACACTATACTACTTTTTCCCTTATTAGGATGCCCCACAACTGCAAATTTTGGATAAGTGCTATTTTGCTTCATCTACAACCCATACCTTTTGTAATTTTAATCTCTGTATTTTCCGTCTCCATACAGCAATATCTCTCTCATCACTCTCATAGTAACGCCCCACAGTACCTAGAGGATATATCTGAATCTCATTAACCTCTCTACTCTCTATTAATATCTCTAAAATATCGATAAAATCCATCGTTGGAGGTTCCCAAGACTTCACAAATATAAGAACAGTCCCTTTTGCCTCCTCTGCCTTCTCTTCATCTTCATCAAAACTAGAGTTACCACCTATACTATATATAGTCTCCCCCTTTATCTCTTTGGCATCATTAGCTAAAGCTATCTCATCTTCTGAAAAGTTCCAACCAAAAATAGCACTATAAGACTTGTAGACATCCTCACTTATCTGCTCTGAACTCTCCTCTAATATATCTAAATGTTTCTCATCTGTAGGTGCTTTTGTAGAGATAAATGAGGTATTGAACTCTCTTAGAATTCTATGAACACCATCAAGTTCTAAAAAATCTCTCTCAAGCTGTTTTTTGAAACCAAATCTACTGATAATCCAAAGCAAAAAACGAAAACCAATTGCATAGACAACTGTCACCATTGCCAAAAACTTCCACCAAGCCCCTAGCTTATCAGCATTATGAATCATATTTCCATCTATTCGCTCCCCTAGTCTAAAGTAGTGACTCACCTCAACTAAATCTAGTGATGGTATAGCATCAGGAAAGATATTCTCCCAAAATATTCCTATAGAAGATACAATAGATTGAAATGTCTCAGAAGAGATTTGAAGGGTAGTACTCCAACCAAAAGCTATATCTTTGACTACCACTATAAGTAGAAGAGATATAAGTAATCCAAAAGAGAAGATAAGGGAGAGTAGCTGTATCCTCTCAATAAATAACCATTTAGACAACTCCAAAGAGAATGGTTTATCTGGTATATCTACCCTCTTTATAAAGGGTAAATATGAGAATATCTTCTCTATCCAATGGAGAGGAAACAGATGACTAAAAAAATCTGCAACACTACCTTTGGTAAACATAGATAGAAGTGATAATAACATACTAAAAAGAGGTAGAACCATCGCAATTAGTAGGAAATAGATTATATTAACAGGAGCCTCACCACTGTAGCTAAGGAGTCCAAGACCCACAAAAAAACCTGTTATGAAGAATATTAGTCCCAAAAGAGAACTAAATTGAGATAGATAGGATATGTAACTCTTGGATTTTAACTCCTCTGTAACTCTAAATTGATTTTCATCTGACCACTCAAGAAGTAGCCTTATAGGTTTTTGCAAAAGATTTTCCCGTTTTAATGCAAAAGAGCGATTACTCTCATGGTCTCCCTTATAGAACTCTAAAAGCTGTGAGAAATCGAGATATGTTTTAATAGATAGTTTGTTATTTTCTGTTTTCATATAAGACTTTGATTTTTTGGGAATTATACGATGATTGAGCTTAAAAATGAAGACGAGAATAGAGAATTTGTAACAATAATATCCCCCCTAGATATTATTGTTACGCAGCTGCGCGACTATAGTTCGAAAGCCTTTTTAGTTGCATATACCAATCATCATCATAATCCAATGAATCCATATCAATATCATATAGACTAATCTCTAACCCCTCACTAGTCAACATAGCATCTCCAAGAAACTCCTCTGGGATGTCCAATACCTCTTCGCAATACTCCATCGCGTAAAAGCTATCTCTTAATGAATCTAAACTCCAACTAGAATCAATCTTTCTTCTTGAAATTATAAAAAATTCCTCCATATTTCAACTCCTTTAATTTTGATATTTTAATTCTAGTATAAAATTATTGAATAATTGTTGTAATTTATAAAGAAAATTGTATAATTTTGAATTTTTTATAAAATGTAGCTTGTAATATGTTTTTACAAAGTATGATAAAACAAATTATAATTAAAAAATTAATTTATACTATTTTATATTAAAAAAATCGATTTTTTTCATTAAATTTTTAAATTATTTTAAAAATTTAAGTAAATTTTTATATAGTTTTCATCTCCTTTTTAACTATATATTATATAATATTATATATTCATAAAAAGGAACAATAGACCGATGAAAAATATACTCTCTACTCTACTACTTACTCTTCTAACACTCTCCATATTTAATAGTTGTGCATCAGAAAAGAACACTAGCGTAACAACACCAAAGGGGTTTGAAAATACGAGAACACTAAGAACGGCAAATAGCTCGACTGTGATTTGTCACAACTGTCGTGCCAAATTCAAACTATCATACAGAATACAAAAGCTTGTGAGTGCTGGTCAAGCCGAAGTAAGATGTCCTGTATGTCATAAAAATTATCTAACAGGCAAGGAGGTTAAATAGTCAAGTCAATAAGTAAAAGAGAGATACTACTCCAGCTCTCTCAACTTCTCCTCATACCTATCAAATATCTCATCTAGCATATCACTAGCCACCTCAAGTCTCTCAAATAACTCATCTATTTCAGTTTGTCTCTCTCCTATCTCTTGTGAGAACTCTATCATAGCTCTATTATCTCCAGAGTTGGATGCCTCGATTAGCTTCTCATTCCACTCCTCTAGTAACTCCTCTAACTCCACTATTCTCTCTTCACAAAACTCCAACTCTCTTCTATACTGTGCAGACTCCCTACTTCTAGCCTGAATCAGAGCTGTTCTCTGTTTTTTTAGCTCTCTTCTATCTAACTTAGGTTTTTTTGGTTTAGACTTTTGAGGTTTTATCCCCCCCTCTTCCCAACCTATCTTCTCCAAAAACTCATCATAGTTCCCATCAAAAAACTCTGCTCCACCTTTATGAAATATCACCAAAGCATCGGCTAGTCGTCTCAAAAGCATCTCCGAGTGAGTAACCATGATTGTAGCTCCCTCAAAGCCCTCAATAGCACTACATAGAGACTCAATCGACTGCATATCCAAATGGTTTGTAGGTTCATCTAGTAGAAGTAGATTTGCTTGTGTCGCGATAATCTTGCCGAGCATTACACGGCTTCGCTCTCCTCCTGATAGTACAGAGATTTTTTTATCTGCCAACTCCCCTGAAAACATCATAGTTCCACATATACCACGAACCTGTGCAACTCCTAGCATCTTGTCCACTGAACTTATCTCATCAGAGACACTATTCATACTATTTAGTCGCTCTATATTGGTCTGTCCAAAGTGAGCCATAGCTGTAGAGGGGTGAAATTTGACCTCTCCTTGCTGTTTGGGTAGTTCTCCTGCTATATAGTTTAGTAGTGTTGATTTACCTTTTCCATTTTTTCCTATAATAGCTAATGTTTTACCATTCTCTAATACAAAAGAGAGATTTTGAAATAGAGGTTCACTCTCACTATATCCAAAACCTAAATCCTCTGCTCTTAGTATAATCTTTGCAGGGGTCTCTCTATAAGTAAAGTTAAAAGATAGATTAGACTCACTCTCCAAAGCATCCATATCCTCCATCTTCTCTAATGCTTTGGCTTTTGATTGGGCTAGTGCAGCAGTTGAGGCTCTTGCCCTGTTTCTAGCTACAAACTCCTCTAACTCTCTTCTCTTTTTCTCTTGATTCTCTCTTGTCTTCTCATAGGTCTCATCCCGTAGAGCTAAAGTTTTATAGTATTTTTCTGTTCCACCTTGGATAATATTCAGAGATTTTCTCTCTATTCCCATAGTGTGAGTAGTAACCTCATCCATGAACTCTCTATCATGAGTAATCAAAATCACCTCACCATCAAAATCTCGAATAAAGCGTTTGAGCCAACGAAGTGAGAGAATATCAAGATAGTTAGTAGGCTCATCTAAGAGTAACATATTAGGCTCTGTTGCTAGGAGTTTTGCTAGATTAATACGAATTTGAAAACCACCAGAGAAGCTAAGAGGGTCTTTTTCTAAATCTTCTATTGTAAATCCCAACCCAAAGAGAATCTTCTCTATTTTATAAAAATTGTACTGCTCCTCCTCTGATAAGAGTTGAGAACACTCCTCTCTAACTGTTGATTTTGTAAACTTTAGATGTTGTCGTAGAGTACCTATCTGATAGTTTTTGGGAATAGATATATCTCCACTATCATGACTCTCCTCATCTAATATTATCTTAAAAAGAGTCGATTTACCCGAACCATTTCTACCTATAAGTCCTATCTTTTGATTAGCTGACATTCGCAGATTTATATCCTTAAATAGAGTCTGCCCCGAAAAGCTTTTGCTTAAATTTGTTAATTGTATCATCTCTGTCCCATTCTGAATTATTGACGAAATTATAACTAAAAAGTTGGTAGAGATGGGTCAATAGTATTAATCTTTTCTCTATACTCCTCCATCGTAATATTCTCCAATATATACTCTCCATGAAGATACTCTATATGAGAGATTAATCTATCCTTAAAACCACTATTATCAACCATATTATCATTAATAATTTGAGACATTATCTGTAGATTTGGAAAATTTGACAACACCTCTCTTTTTATATTAGAGCTATTCCACTGGGATATTTTTTGAGCATCACACAGATTATTTATATTTAGAGTATAATCTATATAGTTATCTGTCGTATAGGAGCTATTAATCTCAATCAAAGAGTTAAATTTACTAAGTTTAGAAGACAAAGAGTCATATTCTAAAAAGGCATAGACAGCAATAACCTCTATTAAGAATATAATTAATTGCATTAAAATTTATTCCTTAATTTTTTATTAAATTATATCATTAATATCTTTAATTATATTAAAATTCATTTTATATCTCTAAGATTCTCTCTTTTTTCTTCGCATATAGATGATTAGAACTGTTAAAATAAGAAGTATAATCTCTGCAACTGGTTTAGAGAAATAGTCCAAAAAACCAGCATAGTTTTGGCGAAGTTCATCTTGTACATCAGAGAACTCATTAGATATACTCTTATCAGGTGATGTACCTAATTGCTCTATCTTCCGATAATTAGTAACATATAGATTCTCATCTCCTTGAATCTCTTTTATAATTTGATTCCGCTTCCTCTCCCATCTTGTAACAGGGTCAAGATTGTTCCACGCTATAAACATCTTCTCTTGAGAGTGAGAAATCTTAAGTCCATACTTATCACGCATATAGAAATATGTTCTAGCAATATCCCCATAGAGGTTTCTCTTTGGTTCTGCTCTCTTTGAAGCAAAATCTATCTCCATATCGACTTTGCCATATGCTCTCTTTTCACCCTCTATCATACCAAATCTAAAATTACTCCTATCACCATTTATCTCTCCAATAGCAGGAACTAGATTTTGCATATCTGCTTCCATCTGTCTAAATTTTTGATTAGTCTCCCTACAGTTTGCTCTCCCACCTCTCTGCCAACAGAGAAGTTGATGACCGAAATGCCAAGCAGGAACGATATGCTCCCACTCTATTCTCTTTGAACGATTCTCATTTTTGCGATAGTGAAAACCACAAGTTGAATGAATAGGAATAAGTTTTTTCTCTATAATTTCATAATCACAATTAGAGTAGAAAGCTTTTTGGTGATGAGGATAGACCTCTGTTGCCAATAGACGTTTTGAACGCCCAAAAGAGTACTTGGTATCTCTAGCAGAAAATATCTCATCATCTATAGTTGCAATATCTTCATTAAATAGTTCGCTCTCTTGGGATATTAAGAGAGTAGATAAAAGGGCTAAGATTGTTATTGTTTTTCTCATTTTTAATTTACTTTTTTAAAAGTATACCAAAAATTAAGCATCTATATTAATAATACATCCATTTTTATCTACAGTAGGACAAGGATATGTCTCTGCCTCGGGTATATCCTCACCATTATAAGGCATAAGTTCAGCTGGTTCACCACAACTCTCACAACGATTAGCATCTTGTATATCACTCTTTTCATACTTTGTAGTGGTATCCACAAAACCAACTGCTCCACCTCCAAAGAGTGAAGAGAGAGAAAATATAAGAATAAGAGAAAATTTCATAATCAATCCTTTTATATAACATATATTGTTTTAAAATATTAAAAATAATTATATCGTTTTTATATTTATATGCTTATATGTTTTATAAGTTAGAGTTGAAATTTAATAAACCTACTCCACAGTAACGGATTTAGCCAAATTCCGTGGCATATCCACATCATTACCAAGTCGTATAGAGACCTCCAATGAGAGCAACTGTGTCACCACCATCATCTCAAAAAACTCTAACATAGGGTGAGAGTCATATTGAGTCTGCACAAAATCATCTGCTAGTTCAAACTGCTCTGGGGAGATTGCTAATATAGTTGAGTCTCTAGCAGATAGCTCCTCTACATTTGATTTGATTTTATCATAATGTAGGCTTTTTGGCATTAGAGCGATGGTAAAGAGTTCACTATCAGCCAAAGCGATTGGCCCATGCTTCATCTCTCCTGCTGGATAACCCTCTGCATGTAAATAACTTATCTCTTTGAGTTTCAAAGCTCCCTCTAATGCAAGTGGAAAAAATATATCCCGTCCAATAAAGAAAAAACCATGACCATGTAAGTATCTTTTTGAAAGACGATGTAACTTCTCATGTAATCTATCTGTTACTATAAGTGCTTTTGGAGTATGTCTCATAGCATCTAACTCTAACTGTAATTTTTGATTATCAATACTATTTTTTATCTCTGCTACATAAATTGCCAACATCCAAAGTACCATAGTCTGTGTAGCAAATGCTTTTGTACTAGCTACACCCTTTTCTATCCCTGCTCTAGTCAAAACAGCTCTATCACTCTCTCTGACAATAGATGAGTTATCAACATTGCAGATACTTAGACTCTTTAGCCCTGCTCTCTTTGCCATCTTTAGAGCCTCTAGTGTATCAGCTGTCTCTCCACTTTGGGATATTGTAACAAAGAGAGTATCATCTCTAAGTAGAGGCTCTTTGTATCTAAACTCAGAAGCAATCTCCACTTGAGTTGGTATTTTGGCTATTCTCTCCAATAGATATGAACCTGTGAGTGCCGAGTGATAGCTAGTACCACAAGCACAAATTTTGATACTATTGATACCCTCAAACAACTCACTACCTAGCTCCTCAAACTCAACTCCGTTATCTAACACACGCCCCATCATAGTATCATTCATTACATCGCTCTGCTCATATATCTCTTTTTCCATAAAAAATCTATATCCATCTTTTTGAGCCATCGCTTTGTCTGTTGCTAATGCTTTTTTAGTGAAACTCTTCTCTCCATTTGCATCAAATAGTCTAACCTCTCCATCCTTTGCAAAACCATACTCTCCATCCTCTAGGTAGTAGACCTCTGTGGCCCTACCGATAATAGGTGTATCTGATGAAGCAAAATATATATCATCTCCATCAAATCCAATAAGCATAGGTGAGCCATTTTTAGCAAAAAATATGGTATCAGGTTCAGCCTCTGTTACTAAAAGCGTAGCATATGCACCATCTAATCTATCAATTGTTTTAGTAAAAGCATCAAACCCACTACCTCTTTTATCACAATATTGCTCAAAAAGATGAACAATAGTCTCTGTATCAGTCTGACTCAAAAACTCTATACCCTCTGATTGAAGCTCTGTTTTTAACTCTTGATAGTTTTCGATAATACCATTATGAACCACAAAGGAGTACTCTCCTAGATGTGGATGGGCATTAAGCTCTGTGGGCTTTCCATGAGTCGCCCAACGAGTATGACCAATAGAGATACCAAAACCTCTACTCTTATAAACCTCCGTTTTAGCTCTTAGATTCTCCAATTTTCCTATAGCTTTGAAGTGTCTAATCTCTCTGTTCTCTATAATTGCAATACCTGCTGAATCATAACCCCTATACTCTAACTCTTGAAGTCCATCAAGTAAAATCTCTTTTTTCTCTTTGTGTCCAATATATCCGACAATTCCACACATTATATACTACTCCGTTAGTTCTTTTATTATAAGCTCGGTATTATGGCAAAAGTTTCCATTCTTCTCAATTAAAAATAGGTCATTGACCCTATTTGATTTTGTATGAATTTTAGCTGAACATATATCTATACCTAGTTTATCAAAGATAGAGATGATATAAAACATCAAGCCTTTTTTATCACTACACTGTAACCTCATCATCCCATGCTCCCTAGAGTGGTCACAATCAATATCTATCCATTTTTTCTTTATCTCTGGAGCTTCGAGATTCAATCTGTGTACATTCTCTAGTGAATCCTTTATAATATCCTCAATCAATAAAATCTCATCTTCATCAGCCTTATCAGAAAAATCTATTTTAAAATACTTCACCCCATTAAATAACTTACATATATCCATATTGACAATATTTAGTCGTCTCAATCTATAAAGCAAATAACCTAAATCGAGATTATTTTTTCGAATTATCTCAATAGTCAAAAAATTATCATTATGAATAAAAAACTCATAATCTTTTAAACTATTTGCTATCTTGGAAATCTCTATAATCTTATTTGCATTATATTTCATAAAGAGCAAATCAGAAGGGATAGATAAAATTTTCCTCTGAAATAGACGAGAGAGACTATTAAATTCAGGCTTCTTCTTCAAGATTCTCTCTTTTTTTACCCTCTGAGTGGTATCATATAGGCTTTTTCCATTAGAGATTGCAATCTGTGATTGAGTATACAACATCTCTAAAAGTCTAGCATTAAAGCTGTTATATGTCTTCTCTCCTACTGCTTTCATATCTGAATATGTTAGTAGATATATAAGGTCTAATTCTAATTTGGTAGGAAATATTGATGCAAACTTCAAGATAGTCTGTTCACTATGTAAATCCTCCTTTTGAGCTATATCACTCATAATATTATGATACAAAATTAGATTTCTACCTATCTTTATATGTTCCTCTGAAAACTCCAACTTCTCTACAAACTTCTTAAATAGTCTTGCACCTACAATCTCATGTCGCTCTCTTCTACCTTTGCCTACATCATGAAGTAGTGTTACAAATTTTATAAGAGCCTTCTCGTCAACTGTTAAATTATTATAGATTGAACTAAGTAACTCATTCTCTATATTCTCTAAATTTTGAAGAGCTTTGAGTGAATGTATTCCTACAGAGTAGCGATGATACCCATCAAACTGAGGCAAATTAATAATCTGTTTCATTGGACTAATCACATATCCCAATAAATTAGTATCAATGAGAGGTTTCAATATATCATAACAGTAAGGTTGATAAAATATTTTATTGATAATTTTATATATATTCTCATTAATATATCTAGGTCTCGATGCTCTACTTAGTGCCAAAAGAAAACTAGGATGAACAACAAAAGCACTCTCTCCTGCAATATAAAGCTGATTAAACAGTGATTCAAATGAATCAACCATTCTTTTTGGTCTTAACATATCATCTTTATTATCATTATCAAGTATATCTGTCCATATAGTAGTATGAAGCTTGATAACTTTTAATGACTTCATAACCTCTTTGGCAAATTTCATATGTTCTCTATTTGTATCTCCATAGCCCAAATATGAAGCCACTTGAGGAATAAGTTCTAATCTTAATCTATCCTCTTTTTTCTTTGTACTAAGATGCAAAGCAGAGCGAACCCTAAATAGAAACTCCAATGCAATACGAAACTCTCTATACTCATTATCTCCTACTATATCTTTTGGTAGCTCTTTTATCTTGCTCACATTATAGAGAATATTCCCTATCCAATAGACCAAATTAGCATTACGAAATCCACCAACTCCCTCTTTTAGATTTGGCTCCATTGTCATAGGGAATTTTTTGTGAAGCTCTCTCATCTCCTCTATCTTTTGGGCTATAAACTCCTCTGGTCTATCCCTACGCATTCTATTTAGTTCATTGACTGTCTCTGTCCATAGATACCTAGAGCCTTCAACAAAACGGGACTCTATCATAGATGTTTTGATAGTTATATCAGTTTGTGAAATATCAAGAAGCTCATCTACCTCATGTACTCTATGACCAAGTTTCAACCCAGTATCCCACAATATATATAGAATCTTCTCCATCATCTCTTTTGTTCTATAGCCCTCTATATCCTTATAGACAATCATCAAATCAATATCGGAACGAACACATAACTGCTCTCTACCATAACTTCCCAAAGCCACCAAAGTAATAGGCATAGCATGTTTACTAGGTGCATAGGTGGTACCAAACATAGAACGCATAGCCACCATATAGACCAATTTTATTATAGTATCTATCTTCTTTGTATGTTTTACCAAAAAATCTTTGCCACTAGAGTTTGCAAAACTCTCCTCTAGTGTCCCAAAATATGTTTTTATATCTTTTTTCAAGGCTTTTGCTATCTCAAAGTCCTTTGCCTCCTCTTGTAATAGGGTCTCTATTTGTGATTTTATAGTCTGCATGGTATCTCTCTTGGCAATTTATTCATCAAGTATTCTATCTCAAAAATCAAAACAACTCTCAAAAAAGCTCAATTCTTTTAAAAATTTGCTCTCTTCTGTCTCTTTTCTACTACTCATTTTGAATTTTATAAAATATAAAAAACAAAAAAAAGAAATTTTATCCCTTTTTAAATTTAATTAGATATTATTTCGTTGTAGATAAAAATTATTATTTAAAACAAGGAAAAAATATGATAGTAACAAATAAAGCTCCAGACTTTACAGCAATAGCAGTAATGGGAAATAACCAAATAGTAGAGAACTTTAACCTAATGGAAAACCTAGGTGAAAAGGGTGCAGTACTCTTCTTCTACCCACTAGATTTTACATTTGTATGTCCATCAGAGATTATTGCATTTGACAAAAGATTAGAGGAGTTTACAGGTAGAGGTGTTAATGTAATTGGTGTATCAATCGACTCCCAATTCTCTCACTTTGCATGGAAAAATACTCCAATCAACCAAGGTGGTATCGGTCAAGTTAGATTCCCTCTAGTAGCTGACCTAACTAAGCAGATAGCTAGAGATTATGATGTTCTTCTTGACGATGCTGTTGCTCTTAGAGGTTCATTTCTCATTGATGCTGACGGTACAGTTAGACACGCCGTGGTCAATGACCTTCCACTAGGTAGAAATATAGATGAGATGATTAGAATGGTTGATACTATGATTTTTACAAATGAGCATGGTGAAGTATGTCCTGCTGGTTGGATGAAAGGCGATGAGGGGATGAAAGCTGACACTGAGGGTGTAGCAGAGTATCTTGGTAAACACGCTGACGAACTCTAAAAAATAAAAATACCATATCGTTCCACCTCAAAGAGGATGGAACGAGTAAATATATTACATAAAATAAAAAGGCATAATCATGACAGACTACATAACACTACTAAAAGATAATGATTTAAAAGCCACAATCCAAAGAACCTCTATCCTAAAAGCTATAGACCAAGCAGGACATATAAATATAGATGATATATACGAAGATGTAAAGAGACAGTACCCTACCCTATCCCTAGCAACTATCTATAAAAATATTATATTAATGCAAAAAAATAGTGTAATAGTAGAAGTACCTATAAATGGTCAAAAATCAAAATATGAACTAAAAAAAGATGACCACATACACCTAATCTGCCAAGATTGTGGAGAGATTAGAGACAAAAAGATAAACAGAGAGACAGAAAAGGCACTTATCATAGAAAACTTCAAACTAAATAGTTCACAAATCAATCTATATGGACTGTGCCAAAAATGCCAAAACAGATAAAAGAAAACGCTCTATTTATAGCTGATGCACACTATCCACATCATGGGGATGAGTTTCTAAAACTACTACAAGATTTAGAGAGTGGAAAAGTAAAAACCCCACAGCTATTTCTAATGGGAGATATTTTTGACCTGCTATTTGGTTACAATGAGTATATTAAAACTTTTTCCCAAGAGCTAATCACCCTACTCCAAAAACTATCAACTTTTATAGAGATTCACTACCTAGAGGGCAATCATGACTTCTCTATCAAAAAAATATTTCCCAATATAAGCATATATAGTAGAGAGAAGCAACCTATAGAGTTTAAATTAGGCAAAAAAAACCTATACCTAGCTCATGGAGACCTATATGAGACAGGATTTGGATATAACCTATACTGTAAAACTATTAGAAACAGAGCTATTCTCACTCTACTTAGACCATTTGAAAAGATAATAATAGATAATCGTATAGAGAAACTAAAGAGAAAAAATATATGTGGAGAGTTCAAAAAATATAGAGAGAGGTTCAATAAAATAAGTAGACACTATCCCACAGACTCCATAATTATAGAGGGACATTTTCACCAAGGTGTAATATATAAAAACTATATCTCTCTACCCTCTCTAGCTTGTCAAGGCAAGATTGGAGTTATTGTTGGAGATGAGTTGATATTCAAAAAGTATTGAAGATTTTATACTTTTATTCTCCTATTATAATTCTCTTAGATTAGGCATATCAGCACTCCAACGATATTTTCTCAAACAGCTATTACATTGTTAGTATTTTTTATAATTTTCAACATCTCATCAGCCCCCTTTTGAAACTCATACTCACTTTTTACTATGTGAGCATTATAACCCAACTCTTCAAGCTCTACTATAATTCTCTCAACATAAGGTGACTTTTCATTTTTTAGCGTCAAAATAGGAAAAATCCGAACCTCTCTAGCCACTCTTAGCATCTCCAAAATAGATTTTAGATGAAACTCATAATCCAAATGCTCCGAGTACAAAAAGAGAAAATGCGAACACAAAGCCAAATCAAAACGCCTATCCTCAAAAGAGAGTTTAGGCAGTAGTTGAAACTGATAATACCCTCTCTCTTTGCCCTCTTGATAATCATCTAAAAACGCTCTCATAGCTCCCATTCGTGTAGCATATAGTTCATCCACATCTTTAATATTTTTCCATACAAAACCCTCTTTGTTTTTTGCCACTTGGCTTATTACCTCATCTGCTACCTCCTCTATTCGTTTGGCTATCTGCTCTGTAGTAAAAGCATAAGTGGGGTCAATAGAAATCACATCTCCACCCAAATCCCTAACCTCCACGTTAAACGAAGCTGGACCATCAGCACAACCCAAAATTTTTTGTCGTAACTCCTCTTTGCTCAAAAGAAACATCGCCCTATATTCATCAAGCGTTCTGCCCCAAGGCACAATACTCTGTAAGGTATATTCTATTTTCATAACTATACTAACATTTGAGTTTGAGTAAGAGCATATTTTCTCATAAACAGCAGGTCAATTACTGCTGTTCTTGTGCATTTAGGGATGGGGCTTGTCGGTACTACAGACATAATTTATCCTTGAAATTGTATTCAAGAGTCCAAATACTAAC
>CAZSHP010000018.1:0-27928 GCA_964606545.1 uncultured Sulfurovum sp.
CAGCAATCGCTGTGGTAGGTATGATGAGTGTTGCTAGTGCAGATGTAGATATGAAGATTGGTGGACAAGCTGTTGTTTATTATCAAACTGCTGAGTCTGGTGGAGATACTGATTTCTTTGACAAAGGAAATTCTAAAGCAAATGCAGGTCTTCAATTAAATGCTAATTCAGATATTGGTAATGGTTTTGGACTTGGTTTACAAGGTACAGCTTTGAGTACTTGGGGACTCGAAAAAAATCTAGTAACAGGTGTAATGCAATCAGGTTTAGGTAATAATGGAGATACAGCTAATTCAAGTGATTATTTCGCTATTACTAAAGCATACTTAACTAAAAAACTTGGTAATACAACTCTTAAAATGGGTCGTCAAGAGCTTCCTAAGTCTCTCTCTCCATTAGCGTTCTCAGAAGGTTGGAATGTATATAAAAATACTTTTGATGCAGTAGTTGCAATCAATAGTGATATTCCTGATACAACTGTAGTTGGTGCGTATGTTAGTCGTTCTAATCAACATGGAAATCTTAATACTTTTGATGATTTACATGCTAAAACTAGTCTTGATTTAGATGGAGATGGGAAAAAAGGTGATAGTGTTGGTGTAGAAAAGGGAGCTTATATGTTAACTGTAGCTAATAAGTCTCTTAAACAAGCCCCTATTACTTTAAGTTATTATCATATGGGATTAGGAGCAGTTGGAACGGCTGATGCAGTTTGGGCTGATGTTCAAGTAGATGCAGGTATTCCTGTTAAGTTTGGATTGCAAGGTGGTATGATTATGCCCGATATTGGTAATATGGATGATACACAAGCAGCTGGTGTAAAAGTAAATGGTAAAGCAGGTCCTGTAGCTCTTCAATTAGCTTATTCAAAAGTTGGTGGTGCACCAATAGCTCTTAAAAATGTTGGTACAGGTGTAAAAACTCCATTATATACACAAATGATATTGAATCAAAACCATATTAGTCGGTCTGCTGATACTGTAGTACTTAAAGGAGTTATGCCAGTAGGTCCTGGTAAGGTTATTGCTCAATATGGTGCAACTACAGATAATCAAAAAGATGGTTCAGATTATAATGAATTAGATGTTATCTATAAATTTAAAGCACTAGGAACAACAATGTTAGCTGCTTATGTTATGGCTGACCATGATGAGGCTAAAGATCCAACAAATATTATTCGTGTATGGACAAGATACAACTTCTAATCTTTAAGAGTTCTTCTTTTTTCTCAAGCTTCGGCTTGAGAAATCTCTTTTTACCTATTTTTTGTAATTTTATTAATCTTTTAATTTCACTCTATCTCTCTACCCCTAAATCTTTTTTGCTATAATTCGCACAATTTTAACAAAGTGAGCGTAGATGAATTATGATGTAGTAGTAGTAGGTGGTGGACATGCAGGAGTGGAGGCATCACTAGCAAGTGCGAGAATGGGTGCAAAGACCCTGCTTATAACGATATTGGTAGAGCAGATAGGAGCATCATCTTGTAATCCTGCTATTGGTGGACTTGCAAAAGGTCATCTTGTCAAAGAGTTAGACGCTATGGGTGGTGAGATGGGTTTAGCTACAGATGCTACAGGAATACAGTTTCGTATCCTAAACCAATCAAAAGGTCCTGCTGTTCGTGGCTCAAGGGCTCAAATAGATATGGATAGGTATCGTATCTATATGCGTGATGTGATTCTCAATACTAAAAATTTGGATGTCAAGCAGGAGATGGTAGATGCTTTGATAATCGAAGATAACAAGGTTTTAGGAGTAGAGACAGAGCTTGGTAATCGTTATATGGCTTCTAAAGTGATTATTACAGCAGGTACATTTCTCAATGGTCTTATTCATATTGGAGAGAAACAGCAACAGGCAGGACGACAAGGTGAGTTTGCATCTATAGAGTTAGCAGAGTATCTAAGGGGTCTTGGTTTTGAGATAGGACGACTAAAGACGGGAACTTGTGCTAGAATAGATGGCTCTAGTATAGATTTATCAGTGATGCAACCACAAGGGGGAAATGAGGTGGCTACCCCATTTTCCTTTAGAACCAATAGAGCTACATTTAATCCAACTCAACTCCCGTGTTATGTTACCTATACCAATGAGAGAACTCATGAGATTATAGAGAGTAATTTCTATCGAGCGCCTCTTTTCTCTGGTCAGATTGGAGGGACTGGCCCTAGATATTGTCCTAGTATAGAGGATAAGATTAACCGTTTTAGAGATAGAGAGCGACATCAAATTTTTGTAGAGCCACAGACTATTGAGGCGAATGAGTTCTATATTAATGGTATGAGTACCTCTCTGCCTACAGATGTTCAACTAGATATGATTCGTTCTGTCAAGGGTATGGAAAAAGCTAAAATAGTCCGTTATGGTTATGCTATAGAGTATGATTTTATTCAGCCTACAGAGCTTAGACATACACTAGAGACTAAAAAGATAGAGGGACTATATTGTGCAGGACAGATAAATGGAACTACAGGTTATGAGGAGGCGGCCGCTCAAGGTATGATGGCAGGGATTAATGCAGTGCTGAATCTCCAAGGCAAAGAGCCGTTTATCTTGGGGCGAGAAGAGGCTTATATAGGTGTACTTATAGATGACCTTGTCACCAAAGGGACAAAAGAGCCATATAGAATGTTTACTAGCCGTTCGGAGTATAGACTTCTCCTTCGTGAGGATAATGCTGATGTGAGACTCTATAAATATGGTGAAGAGTTTGGGCTTTTGGATGAGAGCTATCTTCAATTAGTTAAGAAGAAAAAGAGTGATATAGATGAGGCTATTAGTTATCTGCGAGAGAATTTTGTAACACCAAATCAGAAGTTTATAGCTCTGCTTGGTACTATTGGAGAGGATAAGATAAATGATAAGGTATATCTACTAGACTTGTTAGCTCGTTCTACTATGACAAAAGATAAGTTAATAGCTATTGTTCCAAAGTTTGAAGAGTATAGTGGTGAGGTTATAGAGCAGGTACTTATAGAGGCTAAATATAGTAGATATATAGAGAAACAGCAGACACAAGTTAACAAAATGAGAGATATGTTACAAGTCAAAATTCCCCAATCCTTTGATTTTGCTAAAGTATCAGGATTAAGTAATGAGATAGTGGAGAAATTAACTAAAATTAATCCACCAACTCTATTTAATGCTTCAGAAATTTCGGGGGTTACTCCTGCTTCATTAGAGATTTTGCATATATATATCAAAATGGCTCAAAAAGCGAGGTAGAGATTTAAATCTCACCTCTAAAAATTAGTTTTCCATTATCTCCTCTTAGAAATTTTTTGGTTCTGTTATTAAAAACTATCCAATTTCCTCTCGCTCCACCTATAAACTCTTTGATAGGTTTATTGTCTCTCTTTTTTATATCCCATAACATTACATCTCTACCTGATGAGGAGACGATATAGCGTCCATTTTTGCTGATGGCTAAGGAGATAATAGGTTTTTTACCTCCATTATATGAGTTTAGTAGAGTTCCACTTTTTCTATCCCATACTTTGATACTATTATCTCCATTTCCATCCTCTTCACCTGACGCAGAGACAATATATTTGCTATTATCACTAATAGCTACAGCATTTATTCTATCTTTGTGTCCCTCTAAAGTTTTTAGAAGAGTCTCTTTTTTTCTATCCCAAAGTTTCACTGTTTTGTCATCTGAACCTGAGACAATAAATCGGCTATCTCTGCTTAGAGCTACACTATTAATAGCCTCTTCATGCCCCTCAAAAGTGTGGATAATTTTGCCTTTTTCTCTACGCCAAAGTTTTAGGGTAGCATCATCTGAACCCGATACAATATAGCTTCCTCCTTTGCTAATAGCTACACTATTTACCTGTCCCATGTGTCCTTTGAATATCTTGACAGATTTTTTTCGTTTTCTATCCCAAAGTTTTATATCATATGAGTCTTGTAGAGTTGCTACAACATATCGTCCTGTACTCACAGCTAGAGAGTTTATATATCTATCACTCTTGATACTCCTGATAATTTTTTTGTTTTTTTTGTTATATATTACCACACTATAGCCCAAATCACCCTCTTGAGAGCCTGAACCAGAGATAATATATTTCTCATCTCCACTAAAAGCGACAGAGCGAATATCATCTTTTTGTCTATTGAATATTTTGATTAATTTGTCATTTTTTGCATCCCAAAGTCTGATAATATCATCATTTGAACCTGTTAGTATATATCTCCCATCAGCTGAAATATCTACAGAGTTTACAAAGCTTCTCTCTCCTCCAAATGTTTTTATAGCATTTTTTTCTTTTTGAGTCCAAATTTTTATGGTCTCATCCTCTGATGCAGAGACTATAATCTGACCATCTCTACTAATGGCTACACTATTGACATATCCATCATGACCCTTGAATGTTTTTAGAAGTTTTCTTTTTTTGAGACTCCATAGCTTTATACTATTATCATTTGAGCCATAAAATGAGCCTGATGCAGAGACTATATATTTGCCATTTTCGCTAATCTTTACGCTATTGACACCACTTTTGTGTCCTTTTAGAGTTTTGATAAGTTTTCCTTTTTTTAGACTCCATAGTTTTACACTTTTGTCCTCTGAACCTGAAACAATAAATCTGTTATCTTGGCTAATTGCAACTGATACTACATCTCCTTTATGCCCTTTTAGGGTTTTGATAACAGCTCCTTTTTTGAAACTCCATATTTTTATGGTATCATCATCTGAACCTGAGACCACAAACTTGTTATCATGACTAATAGCTATAGAGTTTATCTTTGCTGTGTGGCTAGACTCAAAACTCTTTATTAACTCTTTTGAGTCTATATCCCACACCTTAATCTCATGGTCAAGAGAAGCAGAGAGAATATATCGTCCATCTTGACTAATAGCTACAGAGCAGACATCATCATTGTGTCCTTCAAAAGTTTTGATGAGTTTTCCACTCTCTACACACCATAGTTTAACTCTATTCTCCTCTCCACCTGATACTATATATCTCTCATCTCTACTAATATCTACAGAGAGAGCTTTTTGGTTATCTCCTTGGAATATCTTGATAAGAGTTCCTCTTTTTCTGTTCCATAATCTTAGATTACCATCATCTGAAGCAGATACTATATATTTATTATCTCTACTGAGTGCCAAATCATTAATTTTGCTACGAGTATCAATAAAGAAATCACTACTATTATTAAAATCTTCCCCATTTTTATGTAGAACACTATTTGGGGTTTTTGAAAAAAGTAGGTTTTGAATTAGTATGAATAGAAGTAGTAGGTTTTTAAAGTTCATATTTTATTCCTTCTCTAAAAGTTTAATAAAAAAATGAAGATTATAACAGGAATAGTTAAAAAGTAACTATAGGATAGCAAAATATTGATATAATTTAAGCATCAAAAAAAGGTAAAAAAATGATAGTAGATAATAAATTTATAGAGATGGGTCTATATGGAGGCACACTAAACAAAGCACAATTTGAGATTTTGGGACAATCTTATCCAGCAGTTGGAGAGTGGAAATCTATAGTAATAGGTAGAGAACTATCGACAAAAGATACAAATCTATTTCTTCTTTTGAGAGGAAAATTAGCACTAAAAGCCCAAGAGCAGATAATTAAAAATTATCAACTCTTAGCTGATTTTCACAAAGAGAAAAAAAAGCCCAAAGAGGAGAAGATAGTATCAAAAGAGTCTATATTAATCTACTGTGATGGAGCGTGTAGAGGTAACCCTGGCAAATCAGGTAGTGGATTGGCTATATATCATGGTAAGAGTAAACCAGTTTTACTATATGGTGAGTATGAAGGGCGAGGAACAAATAATACAGCTGAACTAAAAGCACTATATAAAGCTCTACTGATTGCATTGGAGTCTGAATCAACCAAAATTACTATCTGTTGCGACTCTAAATATAGTATTGATTGTATATCTAATTGGGCTTATGCTTGGAAGAGAAAAGGGTGGAAGAAAAAGGGTGGAGAGATTAAAAATTTGGAGATTATCAAACTAGCTCATGAGCTTTATGATAAGATAAAAGGCAAAGTTATAATTAAACATGTCAAAGGTCATTCGGGAGTAGAAGGAAATGAACTAGCTGATAGAATGGCTGTTTATGCTATCTCTTCACAGAGTAGTATATATAAGCGATATGATTATAATAGTGTGGACGAGGTGCTTAGTATGAGTGAAGGCTAAGATAGTGTTTCAAAATCCAAAAGATAATATTTATAGTAGGTAGTTTTGAGTATAACAAGAGAGAATGGTTATAAATTGTATTAGAATATCAAAAATTGATAAACAAGGATTAATGTGAAACTATACTACTATGCCCACACAGGACATAAACATGGATTAGATAGGCTCAAAAGGGCAACAGCTCTGCTAAAAGAGTTCAATAAAAAGGGGTTAGATACACTACTTTTAGTAAATGATTTTAGAGCAGGATTAGTTGCAAGAGAGTTTGGAATTGCTGAGTCAGTTCATATCGAAACTATACAGGATATAGATGCTATTGCAGAGCATGGAGATGTGATAATTATAGATAGTCCAGAAGATGATAGAGGAAGATTACAGAAGTACTGTTCTGAATTTAGAGATGTCTTTAGATTTGCCCAAAATGATAATGATAAATCTCGCTATGGCGAGACTGTTTTGGATGAGGTTGTGGTAGTTGACTCTATCTATTTTGAGAAGTATGACAAAGAGAGTCGAACACTCTTCTTTTTAGGTGATAGTGATGCTAGTAAAACTATACTATTTAATGCTGATTTTTTTAAAAGTTTGGATATGGAGTTGCTTTTGGGACACTACTTTTATGTTAAGTATGAGGATGATTTGAGCAAGATATTTAAAAAAATACATGAGCCAGAGGAGTATATAGAGCTAATTTGTAAAAGTGAACGAATAGTGACAACTTCCCTACAGTGTGCGTTTGAGGCGACTATCAGTGGGGCTGAAGTGGTCTATATCTTAACCAAAACTTTAGATAAAAATATGGAAAAAATATTAAGTTTGTTACAAGTTGAAACAATCGATGGATTCGATAAAAACAGTTATAAACACTTAGTGTTTTCCAATACTTTATATTGTCACCGAAACACCCAAAGTAGTGAAAAAATTGTTTCAAATATGATGAATATCATGAATTTATAGCAATTGTTTTGTCATAATAGGAGTGAAATTAACTATAAAGGAAAGGTATGAGTAGTAGAAGAGACTTCATGGGTATGGCTCTAGGTGGTTTTACTGCCTTGGGTGGTATCGGTGCGTTATACGCGATGAAAAAATCTTGGGACCCACTCCCTAGCGTCAAATCAGCAGGTTTTACAACACTTGATTTAAAAGATTATAAAGAGAATGAACTGGTTGTTGAGAAGTGGAGAGGGAAACCAATTTTTGTTCTAAAGCAGAGTAAAGAGATGGTATCTAAAGCGTCAGCTGAGGGTAAAAAGAGATTGATAGAGGTTGGTGGCGAACACTATGCCATTAGTGTGGGTCTATGTACACACCTTGGATGTATTCCTGGATATAACCCAGCAGATAAGAGTTTTTTGTGTGCTTGTCATGGTGGGATGTATGATGCGACAGCAGATGTAACCAAAGCTCCACCACCAAGAGGTCTTGATATTCCTCCATTTAAGTTGGATGGAACAAAGATTGTTCTTGGTGAGCCTGGTCCAGAGTATAAAAAGATGTTGGCTGATGGCACAACATTACCAGTGTAGGAGGGGTTAGATGGCACGAATAGAAAATGCGAAAAGTATTGGTGAGTGGCTAGACCAACGGATAGCTGTTGAGACACTCAAAAAGGTAATGCAGACAGAGTATTGGATTCCAAAAAACATAAATTTTTTATGGGCTATGGGAATGGTACTTGCTGCTACATTTGGTATCCTTTTGGTATCAGGAATTTTCCTTTTAATGTATTATAATCCAGATGTTAAGTTGGCATTTGATAGTGTAAACTATACTATTATGACAGAAGTTGGCTATGGTTGGTTGTGGAGACATATTCACGGTGTTGGTGCATCATTGGTCTTCTTAATCATCTATATTCATATGTTTACAGGTATCTATTATGGTTCATATAAAAAGGGACGAGAGCTTATTTGGATTTCAGGTATGCTTCTATTTGTTCTCTTTTCAGCTGAAGCGTTCTCTGGATATATGCTTCCTTGGGGACAGATGAGTTATTGGGCTGGTATGGTTATTACAAACCTATTCTCTGGTGGTTCTTTACATGCAGATGGTTTTGTTGAGTGGATTAGAGGGGATTATGTTCCTGCTCAAGCTTTCCTTAGTAGATTCTTTATGCTTCATGTTCTTTTGATGCCTCTATTGATTATTGGTGCGATTGTATTTCACTTTGGAACACTTAGAATTCCACATGTTAATAACCAAGATGGTGAAGATTTTGATTATGGTGAAGCTGCAGAGCTTTATAAAGTTGGCAAGGTAAAAGAGTCCAAAGTTATTCCATTTAGTCCTGTATTCTTATCAAAAGATGTATTTGTAATGGGTATATATTTTATATTCTTCTTTTACTTGGTATTCTACCACTTTGAATTTGCAATGGATCCTGTAAACTTTGACCCTGCTAATGGATTAAAAACTCCTGCTCATATCTATCCTGAGTGGTACTTTTTGTGGAGTTATGAGATTTTACGACCATTCCCAACTGACCCAGGTCTTATCGCATTTGCTATTGCACAGGTTATATTCTTTATGCTTCCATTCTTGGATAGAAGTGATAATGTTGCACCTGCAAATAGAAGAGGACTGTTTCACTTTTGGTTCTGGGCAATGTTGATTGATATGCTTGTCTTGACATTTATGGGTAAATTACCACCAGCGGGTATTTGGAGTACTATTGGTTTAATTGCTGCTATTACATTCTTTATATTATGGATAGCATTACCAATTATCACAAAATCAGAAAAAAAGCTGTAAGGAGTAGAGAATGAATAAAGAGTTAAAAATACTTGGTATCGTAGCAGCTTTTACTCTCATACTATATTGGGGAGTTGAGCCATTTGCTCACTCTCAAATGCACAAGCATGTTGAGGGACATGGTCTAGTATATGATGGTAAAGCTGATATAGAAGAGGCCTCAAAAGATAAAAAAGAGGCTAAAAAGAAGTTTTGGGCAGAAGTAAAAGAGATTGCTAAGCTCAAAGGAGATGCAGTAGCAGGTGAAGCGACTTTTGGTATGTGTGCTGGTTGTCACATGGATGGTGCTGCAAATATGGGTGGAGTAACACCTCCATCACTCGACCATGCAGGAGCGATTTATGATAAAGACTTCTTGATTGCACTTATTAAAGACCCTGCAATGGCTACAAATGTTGACCATAAGTATGCTGATACAATGACTCACCCAATGGGTAGTATCAAAGGTATGGTTTCAGCTCCACAAGATATTGCAAATGTTGTAGCATATCTAAAAGAGAAAAAAGCAGGTCATGTTTCTCCAAAAGAGGCATTTACAGAGGCTTGTGGCAGATGTCATGCTAATAGATATGGTAAATTGACTCAACTTGGAGAAATTCCAAAAACTAAGTCAAATATCAAAACAGGTCAAGATATAGACAGAATGAAGTATGACCAAAAAGTGGCAACAGAGCAAGGTGCTTTGGCTGATTATCTTGGTAAACTTCCACCTGATTTATCTATTATCTTTAGAGCTAGAAGTGAGCATTTCCTACATACATTCTTGGAAAATCCTCAATCTCAACTTGCAGGTACTGCAATGCCTAGAGTTGGTTTAAGTGAACATGGTATGGAAAAAGTTGTAGAGTATCTTGAGTTAACAGGTGACCCTAGCCAACCAGCTAGAGCAGCTGCTGGACCTTGGGTTCTTTTATTCTTTATTATCTTTACAGTTTTAGCTTATCTTTGGAAACAAGCTATGTGGAAAGACCACTATTAATCAATAGTTCTTTTTTAACTTGTGAGGAGGAGGGTTTAACCTTTCTCCTCAAATCTTCTTCATCTCAATATATATCATCTCACTTTTATCAACATTTGGATAATCTAATAAAAATTTTTAAGATGGATTATTATGCTTATAGATGGACACGGCAGAGCCGTTAATTACCTTAGAGTCTCAGTAACAGAGAGATGTAACTTTAGATGTCAATATTGTATGCCAGAGAAGCCTTTTTCATGGGTTCCAAAAGAGAATTTACTCTCTTTTGAGGAGCTGTTTTTGTTTATAAAAGTGGCAATAGATGAGGGGGTAGATAAGATTCGTATAACAGGTGGAGAGCCACTACTACGAGATGATTTAGATAAGTTTATCAAGATGATTTCTGACTATAAACCTGATATTGATTTGGCTTTAACTACAAATGGCTATCTACTTCCAAGAATGGCACAAGGATTAAAAGATGCAGGTCTAAAGAGGCTAAATATCTCCCTAGATACCCTAAAACCAAAAGTAGCCGAAAGAATAACAGGAAAAGATGTACTAAAACAGGTTCTACTAGGTATAGACAAAGCCTTGGAGGTTGGATTGGGTGTCAAGATAAATATGGTTCCTCTCAAAGGGATTAATGATAGTGAGATACTCGATATTATAAAGTACTGTAGAGATAGAAATCTAAAAGTTAGATTTATAGAGTATATGGAGAATCGCCACGCCTCTGAGTCTCTGCGAGGTATGCACGGTAGAGAGATATTAGAGAGGGTCAAAGAGGGTCATACCATTCGAACACTAGGAAGAGAGGGTTCTAGTCCATCATTTAATTATATGTTGGATGAGGAGTATGAGTTTGGGTTGATTGACCCACACAAACATGATTTTTGCCAAAGTTGTAATCGTATTCGTCTCACAGCAGAGGGGATGCTGATACCATGTCTCTATTTTGATGAGGCTTTGAGTATAGCAGAGCATGTTAAACAGGGCAATATAGAGGGAGCATCCGAGGTCTTGGCTACTGTTTTACGAGATAAACCCAAAGAGAACAGATGGATGGATGACTCTATTGATAGCTCTGAAGATATTTCCAATAGGGCTTTTTACCAAACTGGAGGTTAAAGTTTTATATTTTACACTTCACAAGAGTATGAGTATCCCCCAACCCATCAAAACTCTCCTCTACTATTAATCCTGCTCTATGGATATAATCAAATAAATCCGTAGAGTTAAACATCTTGCTATAACCATTGGCTAGAGCTGTAAAGTAGGGAGAGGTGTTGATAATAGCATAGGATGAAGCCTCAAACCTCTGTCTATCCCATAGAGGTTCTAGTATACATAATCTGCTATTTTTATCCATAGATTCCTTGACTCTTGATAGGATTTTGATAGCATCCTCTTCACTAAAACAGTCTATGAATTGGCTCATCCATATAGTATCAAAACCATTTGGGATTTTGCTATTGTGGTCTAGTATATCAAGAGAGTAGAACTCTACTCTATCCTCTAAGTTGTTATCCCTTATATTTTTTTTGGCTAGAGCTATTTGACTAGGCAAGTCCAAGATAGTTAGGTGGGTATCGGTGGAGTTTTTGGCAAAATGGATAGAGAATTTTCCTGTGTTTCCTCCTATATCTAGTACCTTTTTGGGATTGAACCCTTTTAGTTTCTCTATAGCATCATCAAAAGCAGTATCAGAGTGATAGTGGTCATAATTGAACCAAGCTCTTTGAGCATCATCGGGTAGTTGACTTAGGTATGGATAGATTGTACTCCACTCACCGAAAACTTTTAGACCTATAGGTCTCTCCTCTTTGATAGATTTATCCAAATCATATAGAGCCTTGTAGTTGGTGTAGTGGTTAAAATCCATATTTGTCTTTATCATTTTGTCATTTTGGAGAAAAAAACCTATTTTGCTAAGAGTATATAACCCCTCATTCTCAACTACCACAGAGGCACTCAAAGCACTCTCTAGCAGAACTTTTATACCATAAGGTTTGATAGATGATTTTTCAGAGATAGCATCAACTGTTAGACCTTTTTTGTGGTCACCCAAGATTTTTAATATATCAAGCTCTCTCATTGTTCGTACTACTTGAAATATTACAGGTGCAAAGGCTATCTTTTGAGCCTCAAATTGAGCATCTAGTGCTGTAATGTTATCTCCATTTTTCATATATTTGTCCTTGTAGATTTAATTTTTAAAAAAAGCACCAAAAAGAGTATAGACAAAATCCCAATAGTAATCACAACTCCTATAGAGTGTATAGCTCCTATACTACTTAGTACTAATATTCCAAACCCAGCAAAAGAGGTAAAGAGAGAGTAGAATATAGCCTCTTTGGTCTCTTTTGAGTTCTCTTGGCTCATATAGATACCATAATCTATCCCTGCGACTATTATAATAATGATTGAGAATAGATGCATAATATTTATAGAGACAAAACTTAGATAGAGTAGTATCATAGCGATAGGAAAGAGTATAAAATTTAATGCTAGGATAGTTTTTTCTCTAACGACAAAAGAGATAATCACAACAATAGAGAAAAATGTTACAAAGAGATAAAAGAGCAGACTATCAAACATCTTTTTGGTTGTCTCTTTTATCAGTTTAGATGTCTCTATGGGGTAGATTCCCTCTATAACTTTTAAGTTAATTATATCGGATTTATCTATCGTAGCTATAGTGTAGTATCTATTATCTCTCTTTATTATCTCATAACTTAGATTTTTGAATGTTTTTAAATCTATACTATAGTGCTTAGGTATACTCTCTATAAAATCATAAGATGAAGAGAAATATCCATCTTTGAATCCTAGTTTTTTGGCACTGATATTTAGTAGCTCTTTGAGCTTCTTAAAATCATAACTCTCTATCTGCTCTTTTTTATCTCTGAATTGCTTATCTGTAAGTGCTAGTTTGGAGATAGCATTTGTTGATGGTATCAGCTTTTGTAGTTGATAGGCTCTATCTATTAGTTGGTTTACGCTATTTGCTTCTATTAGTATGGTAGTCTTTTGTGGTATATTATCTTGAATAATAGCCTGTTTTGCTTTTAGCTCTTGGTTGTCATAATCTAGGTTTTTTAGATTGTAATCGAACTCTATTGTAGCTCCTGCGTATACTATCGTCAAGATAGAGAATAGGAAAATAGCATTGATTGGCAAAATCGTCTTGATATTTGATACAAAGTCAAGATTTAACCTATTTGATTTTGGAGAAAATCCAAAATATGGATAGATAAAGGTAAACTGAAAATATGAAAACCCTAGACTAATTAGTGCAAAAACAGAGAGTTGAGAGATAAGAGGAAAAGAGACAAATTGCAACATCATAAAACCGAGTGCTGTAGTAAAAAAACCTATAAGTATAGCTCTATTAACCTCTTTTTTTAGATACTGTAGATGAAAATAGTTATGAAATAGATAATCAACAGAGATAGAGCTAATAGCCGAACCAAAAGCTAAGGTGAAGATAGATAGCTCTGAGAAGATAGCTGTAGAGATACCTAACGCTACAAATATAGAACTAGCCAAGGTAATTGTATTTGCTATGAGAACCCTATAGTCTCTAAGTGTCAGAAAAAATAGTACAATTAATAGTGCAAAAGAGATATACAAGATAGTATGAACAGATGACTCTATAATAGTTGAGTTTTGTGCTGTAAAAAAGAGAGTCGAAAAGGCAACTACATCATCTTGTTCTACAAAGATAGATGATAACTCTTGTTCTATCTCTTTAGCACTCTTCATATCACTCATCTTACTATCTAACTGTGCTGTGAGCAGATAGCCATACTCACCAAGTGTTAGATAACCATCTCTGCCTAGCTTGTCACTAGAAAATATATTAAAATTAAATAGATGAAAAGGGTCATTCTTATCTATAGGTTGATAGATAAGTGAATCTATAAGCCCCTTTTTTAGCTTTTGGACTCTATTTTGGATATTTTTGGGTTCTATATCTATAGGTTTGAATTCGCTCAAAAGGAAGTAGTTATTTTTGAGATAATCCGAAATCTCTATCTTGGAGAGGTTTAGTTTGGTATCTTTTATAAAAGGGAGGGTTTTTAGCTCTTTTTCTATAGATATTAGTCTCTCTCTATTTTGGGTAGTAAAACCTCTAATAGTCACAAATAGTGTTGATGAGGTCTCAAAGCTATTGAGTCTTTTTAGTTTTTCGATATTTGCATCACTCTGAAATATCGAGAGCATATTGGTAGTAATATGTGTAGGTGAAAATAGAAAAACAGAGATAGCTACACTTAGTAGATATATAATAAATGGACTATTTCGCTTCAATTTTTATATGGTCTCTATTGGTGAAGTTAATAACAAAAAAGTCTACAGAGTCATCTTCTTTTAGCGATAGCTCTATATTTGAGATTACCTCTTTTGTATCATCTTTGGGTTTAAATTCATACTTTTTTCCATTTTTTTCTACATCAAAATTCTCTTTTAGGTTATCAAAGTTTTTTGAAAAGAGAGCCTTTGATAGTCTAAAATAGAGTGCAATTTCAGGCTTTTTGTTCAAATCTATAGTTGTTAGGAGTTCATTTTTCTCATCTCTTACACTCAAGTTATTATCTATTTTTGTAATAGTTTTTCCATCTCTATACTTTACAATAGTCTCTCTCCCATCATAAGAGATATTGCCATCGCGATAGGTATATAACTCTAGCGCCTCTACAAATTTTGTCTCTTTGAAGTTTTGAGTCTGTGCATTTAGTGATATGATATATAAGATTAGTGTCAACGCTATTTTTTTCATAATTTGAATTTTAGCAGAAGATTATTAACATTGGCAAAGAGCCAATGTTTGATGAGATATAGATTATCTTTTTGAGAACTGTGGAGACCTTCTCGCTTTTTTCTTCCCTGGTTTCTTTCTCTCAACAACTCTGGAGTCACGAGTGAGAAGCCCCATAGGCTTGAGAATAGCTCTAAAAGACTCTTCGTACTGAACTAGAGCTTTTGTAATTCCGTGTTTAACAGCATCTGCTTGAGCTGAGTAACCACCACCTAGAGTTGTAGATGTAATATTTACAGAGTCTAGTTGTTTTGTAGCCTCTAGTGGCAATCTAACTTTCATCTTCAAAGTCTCATGTCCACCTAACCATTGGTCAAGTGTTTTACCATTGATAATCATCTGACCACTTCCTGGTGTTAACCATACTTTAGCGATAGCTGATTTTCTTTTTCCTGTTGCATAGATTGTTTTTGCCATTCTTATGCTCCTTTATTTATTTGTGCTGTGTGAGGATGCTCTGAACCTACATACACTTTTAATTTTTTTAGCATTGCTTTACCAAGAGTTGTTTTTGGAAGCATACCTCTTACAGATAGTTTATATAGTTTTTCTGTGTTGTTATCCATCATTTCAGAAAGCTTTTTGCTTTTTGTTGAACCAAAGTAACCAGAGTGTGTAAAATACTCTTTTGCGTCTAGTTTATTTCCTGTAAATTTAGCTTTTTCTGCATTGATAATAACTACATAATCACCACAATCTACATTTGGAGTAAATGATGGTTTGTGTTTACCTCTTAGGTAAGTAGCTACTTCTGTTAAGATACGACCAAATGTTTTACCATCAGCGTCGATGAGAATCCAATCTCTCTGCACTTCATGAGGTTTCATGACAGATGTCAATTTCATGTTGTTTCCTTGGGGATTTTATTTTGTGAGTGGGATTATAGCAGAAAAAGCTTAAGTACTTCTGAAATTCAGCTTAGTTTAAGCTTAATACTGTTTAATTATATTTAAATTAACAAAATACCTTATATTTTTTTATTATTTTTAGATTTATCATATTATTTTTTCTCTGTTAATCTAGTAAATTTGAATATGGTGGAGCATAACGGGTTCGAACCGATGACCTCTTCGCTGCCAGCGAAGCGCTCTCCCAGCTGAGCTAATGCCCCATTTTGGTGGGGGAGAATTATAGCTTATTTAAGATAAAATACATTTTAAAAAAAGATTGATTATGAGACTAACACTACTATGGACAGATATTATGGTTTGGATTTTGGTTTTTGCACTATTGGCTCTAGGGTGGGTGGTCTCTCGTTCTCCACAGATTCAAAAACAGTGGCATACTATATTCAAGTCCTCAATCGCAATGGCATCAGCAATAATATTGCTATTTTATCTACTTTTTGCACTATTAGATTCGGTACATTTTAGAGTAGCAGAGCAGGGTAATATGGTTAGTCTGCTAGATATGGCTTTTGAGCATCGTATCAAAGAGAGTGAGAGAACTTACTCTGCACCTTTTGCTACTAGAGAGTATGCCAAATCTATAGTAGTTATAGATGGAGTCACACAGCAGGTCAATTTGCCATTGAAGTATGTCAAAGATGATGGAATTTTGCTCTCTTCGTTTATTGCTCTTGTGGTGGGGGGATTGATTAGTGCTATATTGGTTATATCTCATATCTTTTGGCGTAAAAAGAGAGGATGGAGAGAGGATATACCTTGGCATACAGCTTATATAGTCTTGTCTCTGATTATAGTTATATTTTCATGGCTCTATATAATGAGTTTTGATTATCATGTATTGGGGACTGATAAGGTGGGTGGAGATGTGCTATATCAGAGTCTAAAGAGCATTAGAACAGGTGTACTTATAGGGATTTTGACTACTTTGTTGATGTTACCTGTGGCTATTACTCTAGGGGTGAGTGCAGGGCTGTTTAGAGGTTGGATAGATGATGTTATTCAATATATCTATACTACTCTAAACTCTATTCCATCCGTACTACTTATCGCCGCTGCTGTTTTACTAATGCAAGTAGTAATGGATAATAATCCTCAATGGTTTGAGACAACCCAAGAGAGGTCTGATTTGCGTCTGCTCTTTTTGATTGTTATATTGGGGGTGACCTCTTGGACTGGGCTTTGTCGGCTTCTTCGTGCAGAGACTCTAAAGATTTCACAAGTAGATTTCGTAACAGCGGCCAAGGCGTTTGGTGTTAGTAAATTTGGGATTATTCGTAAACATATTATCCCAAATCTGATGCACATTATACTAATTGCTGTTGTACTTGATTTTTCGGGATTGGTTTTAGCCGAGGCTGTACTATCATATGTAGGTGTTGGAGTTGACCCTACTATGCACTCTTGGGGCAATATGATTAATCAAGCTAGATTAGAGATGGCTAGAGAGCCTATGGTTTGGTGGTCTCTCTTTTCTGCTTTTGTTTTTATGTTTGTCTTGGTTTTGGCAGCGAATCTATTTTCTGATAGAGTTCAGACTGTGCTTGACCCGAGAAATAATGTATAGTTTATGCTATAATTCAATTTTTAAGGTAAAAAAGAAATTTTACCAATTATTTATGGATAAAATGGAGTGGAATGAATAGGGTTTATATTAATAGTATTGCAAAGTTTTTGCCAAATGAACCGATAAGTAATAGTGAGATGGAAGATGTCTTGGGTAAAATAGGAGGCAAACCATCTCGTGCGAGGAGGATAGTTTTAAGAAGCAATGGTATAAAACAGCGATATTATGTGATAGACAAAGAGCAAAATATCATCTATAACAATGCTCAAATAACAGCCTTGGCTATTAGAGATTTGGATTTGGATTTGGATACAATAGAGTGTTTGGCTTGTGGTACTACTATTCCTGACCAAATTATGCCAAATCATGCAGTGATGGTTCATGGTGAGTTGGCATCTGCTCCATGTGAAGTTATTGCAACGGCAGGGATTTGTCTATCAGGTATTACAGCACTAAAACATGCCTATCTAAGTGTCAAGAGTGAGGAGAGCCGTATAGCCGTAGCTACAGGTTCGGAGGTAGCTTCTACTATTTTACATGCTAAAAACTTCAAAAGAGAGAGCGAGATTAGTGAAGAGGAGTTTGCGAAGAGACCAGAGATAGCTTTTGAGAAGGATTTCCTAAGATGGATGTTAAGTGATGGAGCAGGTGCAATGTTGCTTAGAGATAGACCAAATAGTAGTGGTATATCACTAGAGATTCAATGGATAGAGATTTCCTCTTTTGCAAATGAGTTGGAGGTCTGTATGTATGCAGGAGCTAAAAAAATAGATGGAGAATTAGTAGGTTATAGGGAGTTTTCACAGGAGGAGTGGTTGGCTGATTCACTATTTAGTATCAAACAGGATGTAAAGCTACTCAATGATAAGGTTGTAAAAACTACTGTAGAGAGAACACTAAAAAGAGCTTTGAAAAAGAGAGAACTATCTGCTAGTGAGGTTGATTGGTTTTTGCCTCACTACTCATCAGAGTATTTTAGAGATGAGGTGTACAAGAGCCTAAAAAAAATAGATTTTGAGATACCACAAGAGAAGTGGTTTACCAATCTATCCAAGTGTGGAAATACTGGTTCAGCCTCTATCTACATTATGCTAGAAGAGCTTTTTCACTCAAATAGACTCTCTATAGGAGAGAAGATTTTATGCTATGTTCCAGAGAGTGGTAGATTCTCTAGCTCATTTATGCTCCTAGAGGTGGTGTAGAGTGAGACAACAAGATGTACCACAAGAGAGAAATCAAACCCTAGGTGGAAATAGAAAAGCTCTCTATGCTATAGGTGATGATGGACAGTATGGTAGAGTAGCTTCAGAGGGTTGGAGTATAGAGGAGATAGTGACAACCCAAGCTGTTGAGGAGTTTGAGAGACTTGCCAATGAGGCGTGGGATAGAGCCAATAGAGGTTTAGTCTCTTGGTTGGAGTACCATATGTATAGTAGTCGAATGGATTTATCTCTTCTATCGCAGACTACAGGTTTTTTTAAATGGACTATTAGACGGGATTTTAAAAGAGAGATATTTGAGAAGATGTCTGATAGACGAGCCTCTATTTATGCCTCTATATTTGGGATTGAGGTTGAGGAGTTTCTATCTATTCCTCAAAAAGTTAAATAGGATTATTAATTTTTAGGTAATAAAAAGATATAATCTTTTTATGAAAAAACAACTTGTACTCTTTTTGACTCTATCGGCTCTAGGTTATACATCAGAATTGGATTTGGGTATTGGGGTTGGGGATATCTATTATCCTGACTACTTAGGCTCTAACCATACTAATAATTTGATTGTCCCTTTTCCATTTATAGACTATCATAGTGAAAAACTTGACATTGACACAGATGGTATTAAACAGCAACTATTCTCTATAGATGGGCTAAGTATGCGATTGAGCTTGAGTGGCTCTTTACCAGTAAATAGCTCGGGAGCTAGAGAGGGGATGGATGACCTAGACCCAGCAGGTGAGATTGGTCCTGCTTTGGTCTATCGTCTCTATGATGATGGAGCATTTAGTTTCAAACTTGATTTGCCTATTCGTGCTGTGGTCTCTACCGACTTTGAAGGAGTTGATTATAGAGGTTATCTATATGAGTTCAAAGCCAAGATAGAGTATAAGAGTGAGCAGGGGTATCTATTTCAACTTCATACTGGTGGAGTTTGGACTGATAAGCGATACAATAACTATATATACGGTGTAGAGCAAGAGCATGTAACCCCTACACGAGAGTACTACAAAGCCCAAGCAGGATATAGTGGATACAAGACCTCTTTTGGTATCTCTAAAAAGTTTGAGAGGGTCTGGGCAGGTGCATACATAAGACACTATGACCTAACAGATACTATATGTGGTGATAGTCCACTCAAAGAGAGAAACTCTGCTATTTATGGTGGTGTTTTTGTGGCTTATCTATTTGATAAATCATTTTCAAAAAGGGTAAAAGAGTGGATAGAGTAATCTATATATCTCCTAGTGGAGAGAGAAGAGAGCTAGAGTATAGCCAAAGTGTGGAGTTGCCTGATTTTGATATGACCAAAGAGAGGCTCTATCTATCTTTGCATAGAGCTTTTGATGAAGAGATAGTGCCTATACTCTATGATAAGAATATAAGCTCTATTAAGCCTAGAGTAGATAAGCTAAAACTTGATATACTACCTGATAATAGTAGTGCGATATTTTTTACATCAGGAACGACAGGTGAACCAACAGGTGCTTTAAAGAGTAGAGACAATATCATCAAGGAGCTTGAGACTCTTAGTAAGCTTTTTGCTCCTTGTGGTTTTGATAGAGTCATTGTGACTGTGCCACTTATACATATTTATGGTTTTTTGGCAGGGGTACTGTTACCAAGAGCATTGGGTGCTGATGTAGTTTTAAAAGAGGAGTTTTTACCTCATGAGCTTATAGCATTAGCAGAAGATAAAAAAACACTCTGTATCACAAATCCAGTATTTTTAAAAGTACTCAATAAACTAAAGATAGAGAGAGAGCATCCAAATATAACTTTTTTAAGTTCAACAGGAAAACTAAATCCAGAGGTAGCTAAATCTCTAATAGATAAGATAGGGTGTAGTATCTACCAACTCTTTGGTTCAACAGAGACGGGTGGGATTGCCTATAAAATCAATGATGATGAGTTATGGAGACCACTAGAGGGTGTAGAGATAACCCAAAAAGATAACCATCTCTGTGTAGAGTCTGCTTATATTTCAGATTTTTTGATAGAAGATAGCCTAAAGAGGGTTGAGAGACCATTTGTAACAACGGATATTATAGAGATAGTGGGTGACTCCTTTAGACTATTGGGTAGAGAGTCCCAAATCATTAAAATTTCGGGAAAGAGAATATCGCTTTTGGAGATTGAGAATCTATTGGAAGAGAGTGACTCTATAGATGAAGCATTAGTAAAGTTGGCTTATGATATAAACTCTCACAAGGATGAGCAGTTAGAGATAAGTGTAGTTAGTTTATTGGGGTTGATAGAACTAAAAAAAGAGGTCAAAAAAATATTGAAAAATAACTATAAAAATATTAATATTAGAGCCAATATAAAACAGGTAGAGGATATTCCTAAAAACCATATGGATAAAAAAATTAGAAAGTAAAAAATGATAAAAGAGTTCAAACATCAACATTCAGCCCACTGTGAGAGTGGAGTAGCTTCGCTACTTTTTAAACATCAAGGGTTAGATATTAGCGAACCGATGGCATTTGGATTGGGTAGTGGGCTTACTTTTGCTTATCTACCGATTATCAAAATCTCAGGTATGCCTCTGATTGCCTATAGGAGTGTACCCAAATCTATTATAAAAAAATCTACAAAAAGAGTTGGTATTAAACTATCAACTCAAACTTTTAGTAATCAACAAAAGGCAGAAGATAGCTTGGATAGATTACTCGATGAGGGTAGATTTGTGGGGCTTCAAACTTCGGTCTACTATCTACCCTATTTCCCTGATGATATGCGATTTCACTTCAACGCTCACAATCTAATAGTCTATGGCAGAGAGGGGGATGAGTATCTAGTTAGTGACCCTGTATTTGAATATAGTGTCAAGATTCACAAAAAAGATTTACTCAAGGCTAGATTTGCAAAAGGGGCATTAGCCCCCAAAGGTCTACTCTACTACTTGGACTCCAAGCCACAAGCTATTAATTATGAGAAAATCATAAAAAGCTCTATCAAATCGGTCATCAAAGATATGAATGCACCACTCTTTTTTATAGGGATAAGAGGGATTAACTTCCTAGCTAAACAGATAAGAGATATCCCCAAAAAATATAGAGATGATTTGCGTTATCCAAGACTCTATCTAGGTCATATAGTCAGAATGCAGGAGGAGATAGGAACAGGTGGAGCAGGGTTTAGATATATGTTTGCTTCATATCTCCAAGAGGCTAGTAGATATACCAATGAGTCTCTACTAAAAGAGTCGAGTGAGATGATGACAGCAGTAGGTGATGAGTGGAGAGTTTTTGCACAGGCTGCGGCTCTGATGTGCAAAAATAGAAAAGAGTTTGATTTTGATGGATTGGCTAAGATGTTAGAGTCAATAGCTATAAAAGAGAGAGAGGTCTATAGGGGTCTCAAACAGATAAAATGATAAAAATCTCTAACCTTAGTAAAAAATACGGAGATAGTTATGCTCTAAAAGATATAGATTTAGAGATAGAGAGTGGTTCTATATTTGGGCTTTTAGGACCTAATGGAGCAGGAAAGACTACTCTTATCTCTACACTTGTGGGGTTAAACTCTTGTGATATGGGTGAGATTACTATTGACAATAGAAATATTAGAGAGGAGTTAGCTTATATTCAATCTATCTCTTCTCTAATTCCTCAGAATTTGGCGTTCTACCCTACACTTACAGCCAAAGAGAATCTTGAATTTTTTGGTGGGATGTTGGGTCTAAGAGGGGATAGTTTAAAATCTAGGATGGAGTTTGTAACCAATATAACCAAACTAGATGAGGTATATCACAAAGAGGCTAGAACCTATTCAGGTGGTCTAAAGAGACGACTAAATATCGCAATCGGTCTGCTTAGTGACCCCAAGATTATCTATTTTGACGAGCCAACAGTAGGAATCGACCCTCAATCACGAAACTTTATACTAGAATCTATCAAGGAGATGAGAGATGATAATAGAGTTATTATCTATACTTCACACTATATGCAAGAGGTGGAGTTTCTCTGTGACAAGATAGCTATTATTGACCATGGTAAGATTATTAGAATAGGTGATTTAAGCTCTCTCTTGACGGAGTTTATGGTTACTATCAAGACAAAAGATAGAATAATAGAGATTGCGTTAGAGTCATTATCTAAAGAGATAGATATATTACTCTCTAAAGGAGAGAGGATAGACTCTATCGAGTATGGATATAACTTGGAGAGTTACTTTTTACAATTAACAGATAGAGAGCTTAGGGATTAGTTATCTCTATAGATTGATTTTAAAAATCAAACTTCCAAGCTCTGCACCAACATTAGATGCTACTACTTCACACTTTACCTTGAATAGATGATAGATTCGTCTATCCTTTACACCCTCTAGGCACTCATAGTTTCCCATCCCTTTGGCGATAATCAAATCCATAGAGTTATAAAGCTCCATAAACTCACTACTAGCATGTTCATAAGCCAACCCAGGGGTATCAACACCACTATCTACTAGTGTAGCTACTCTATCTATCTCTATCTCTCTTGCCTCTTTGAGTGTTACATCATTGATAATTGGTAGACCTCGAACAGCATAGTATATCTTTAGATTTGGATATGCTCTAGCTATCTCTTGGAGTAGAAGCTTATCAAAGACATGCTCACCCACATTATCACCAATTATCATAAATGACTCTGCCTTAGCTAATCTAGCCAAAAAATCATCTTCATCATCAATCACAAATGGTGTATGAAAAACTTTTTCAAACTCCTCCGATAAATCAAAATGGCTAGGCGTAGCAAAATCTATAACATTACCTGCAACAGATGCTTTGATAGCTCCTCTAATAGTACTATTTACACTCTTTTTGACAGCAGGAAGTAGTTTTAGAGCCTCCTGTGTAGATACCTTTTTTAGCTCTTCATAAATATCATCACTACCTATAATCTCACCAAGCTTAGGATATAAATCAGAAGCTGCCACAGGAGGTGAAACATCTCTATAATTCGCAATAGATGCCGATGCTACTCGCCCCAACTCTTGGGATTTCTCCTCATCTAGTTTTAGATTCTTAGCAACTCTTATGGATTGATTTAGCAGACAGACTAAGCAGTCAGATTGTAGATTCATTTTTTATCCCCATTGGAGTCATCTTTTTCCCCTCCACCAAACATCCAAAACTTACCTAGCAACATAGCCGCTACTGTACCCAAAACAACAACATATACAACCCATGGTTCTCTCATGATATACCTTTCTTAATTCAATAGTTAGTATAATACCAAAAAAAGGTCAAATAGATGAGTAAAAGCATTATATTTTTAATTTTTACACTAATTTTCATAGAGGCAAAAGAGTTGCAAAAAGGTTTTGTATATATAAAAGATGAGATTCCAAATATTCAATTGGAGATGAGATACTATAGCCAAAATAACTTTATAGGTGGTAGAATAGATGGTTATTTAAAACCTACAGCTATATTATCCAAAGAGGCTACATCTGCACTAAAAAAAGTACAAAAGGAGTTAAATAGTTTTGGTCTAGGGTTAAAAATTTTTGACGCATATCGTCCCCAAAAAGCAGTTGACCACTTTGTGAGATGGGGTAGAGACCTCCAAGCTACAAAAATGAAAGATGAGTACTATCCTACGGTTGAGAAGAAGAATCTATTCAAAGAGGGTTATATAGCAGAAAAATCGGGACATAGCCGTGGGAGTACAGTTGATTTGACTATTGTAGATTTAGATAGCTCTGTGGAGCTTGATATGGGTAGCTCTTTTGATTTTTTTGGGAAGAGGTCTTGGGTTAGGTATCAAAATATCACACCACAACAGAGAGCAAATAGAATGTTGCTCAATGCTGTGATGCTTCGATATGGGTTTAAGTCATATAGCCAAGAGTGGTGGCATTTTACTCTCAAAAATGAGCCTTATGCCAATAGATATTTTGATTTTGATATAGACTAAAAAATCGACTTGGCATAAGTATCAGTTCGTTTTATCCAACCTTTTAGAAAATGTCTCTCGGATGGTTTGTTTGCAACTCTTCGCTCAAGAACGACTCTTGCAGCGTGTGAGAACTCTCTGAGAGCTTCTGGCCCTTTGTTTACAGGTCTCATAGCTTTTAGTACTTGTAGTAGTCCCCAACCTTGACCATTATATCTCTCTGTTCCTTTTATCCCTTTACCTTTGAAGTTGATGTAGTCAATTAGAGGATACCAACCACCTTCTGTATTTGCTACAGCATTATAACTTCGTTTGATATGTGCTTTGTCAGCAGATGAGACATTATCCATAATCTCTGGGATTGATTCGAGTACTCTATCAAAAAAGAATTTTGTCTGAAGTGCTTTTGTATTGACCAAAAGATTTTTGAGCTGTTGAAACTCCTTATCTCCTCTTGCTCTCTCAAATGCCTGTTTGTTTGGCCATGGAGCACCTTTGTCTTTTTGCTTGATTAACCACTGTGGCATATCTTCTGTTTTATTATCAATATAGTATTGAATCATATCAGGAAAGGTTTCATCAAATTTTTTAGGTTCATTGGTTGGATACCAGATAAAGTGACCATATCCTAACGAAGGAAAAGTCTCACTTGGTGACCAATACATCAAATATTTAGGATTTCCTCCTGTCTCATTCATATATATTTGGTCACCAATTTTGTTTAATTGGTATGCTGTAAGTTCAGGTTTTGTAATATTTTTCTCTGCAAATACATCTTTTTTGACCTCTTTTGTACAACCACTAAAAAGCATAGCTACGACAGCTATCGCAACTGCAAATTTTAAAACTCTCATCTTATCTCCTAAAATTTTCTTTTAGTATAGGGAAAAAATACTGATAACTTAGTTAAGATTATTTATTAAATCTTTAATTAGCAAAACTTTTAAAATATTTGATTCGTTCTTCACTCATGGGATGAGAGCTTATTAAGCCAATTAGAGAGCTGTTTTCATCTATATTTTGCTCTTTTTTTAAATTCTCAAAGAGATTAGCCATATATATTGGAGATACACCTATCTCTTGTAACTCTCCCATAGCATAAGCATCAGCCTCTCTCTCAAAATCTCTACTATAACTACTACTTATAAGTATAGTAGGAACTGTTGAGACCAAGATAGATATATCTCCTGTCATATACCCAATAATAGCTCCTGATAGAGCAGACTTTATCGCCATTCGTATAGAGTGTTTGTGTACTACATGCCCTTTTTCATGAGCCAATACTCCCAAAATATCTCTAAATTGAGTATCTCGACTCAATGCTACCAACTCATCGGTTAGAACAATATCACCAGAGGGTAGAGCAAAAGCATTTGCTCCTATCTTTTTAGATGACCTAAAATGGAGTTTGTATTTGGTATCTCCATCTGTTAAAATATCAAAATGTTTTTGGATAATAGTTCTATTCTCATCAGATAGTTTAGATGGAGACATATAGTTATCATCCAGCTCCTCCATGGTTGCACTACTAATTTTATCAAGTGTACTTTGGGGTAATAGAGAGGCTACAACTGTTGCTGTATAGGAGGCTCCCGTAGTCAACATAAACCAAACAAAGATTATAGTCATAAAGATAGCTCCAATACTCAAGCCCCATGAACTCTCTATCTTGTAGGTTTTTGATTTTTCAATATCGAAATCTTCTAATATTTGGTCTATCTTGTCATTCTCTCGACTCTTGCATCGTATACCATTTGGAAACTCAAAAACTCTAGGGGTATTACCTAATCTGGACTCTATCTCTACCTCATCTAGTGCAACATCTATCCCATGAGACTCTACTATTATTCGTCTCCCATATGTAAATTTTATAGTTACCTTATGCTCTTTTGAACTTTTGCCATCATACAAAACTGCATCAACTAACACACTACAATCCTATATCAATATCAAAAAAGTCAACAGTCTCTTCACCAATAGTCGAGCCTTGCACATATCCATATGACTCAAACTGTTCATAATTAGCACATCTAAAATATGTATGTTCCAACTTGTATTTAATATATCTAACCTTTGTCCATGGATAAAGTAAGCCAAAAGAGAAGATGAGTGCTAAAACATTAGTAAGAGAAATCCAACCCAATTTCATAGGACTCATAATACCTTTTAGACCAGCTCTATTTAATGTAGTATTATCACGGACAAAGTTGGAGTGATACCCATCACTTAGACCCTTTTGAAAAAATATAATAGGGAGATATATAAAAAAGAGACCCAATAGAGGAGTCAGCACATCTATCATAGATACATCTACCTCTACCTCACTCTCTGTGGATGATATTTGAGAGATAGTTGCTAACTCATCTATACCCTCTCCTCCATAGATGCCATTTAGTATAGCTCCTAAAATAGCCATAACTACAACTATCCCCATACCAATCAAAAACATCCATCCAGCAATCTTCAAATAGATACGATATACATCTCCTGTCTCTCCAGCGAAGTGAAAATTGCCATCCCCATAGTGTGAGTTGTTGATAATTAAAGCTTTGAATCTTACATATATATAACCCATTAGTAAAAATACTACTATCATATTTACAATAGGTACAAATGAAGCAACACCAACAATTAAAATAAAAAAGAAGAGGTTAAAGATAAAAAATTTATAAAATGCAAAAGTTGTCCCTGTGTATCTAAAGGGAACATTTCGATAGGATGTATTTCTAAGTTTAAAGCTAACGGCTTGACGAATCAACCAAGGCATTGCCAAAAGTGCAATTAGAGCTATAGAGAGAGCAACCTCCATCATAGCTAGATATTTAAAAAAGATGATAAACAGAGCATAGAGAGAGACTACAATAACCCTACCTATAAGGATTCTCTTGGGTTCTGCATTGTACTCAAAGTTTGAGTCATTTAGATATGTATTGGCATAGAAATAACGATTCGTTCGAACCTTTGCCCATGCTGAATAGACTCCTAGTGTCAAGATAGTCAATGCGATATTGACTATCCATATACGAAAAAACTCTCCACCATTTCCTTCAAAAGAGAATGGTAGATATTGTACCTCTGGTTGTTCTGTTTGCATCTGTTACCCCTAATAAAATTGTGTAACAGATTGTAGCATAATTTTTTATATTATTTCCAAGATAGCTGTTCTGGTTGGTCTTTGAACTTCTCTGTAATAGGTATATTTACCTCTGTATTTTTTGGGACATTCATTCCCAAACCCTTATTGGCTTTTTGAATTATAGTATAGTCATTCTCATCTCCATAGTAGAGCTGTGCAAGTTTTTTAAGTGTAGTAGCTTGGCTTACTCTAGTGGTAGTAAATGGAGTGTGTTCAACTTTTTTAGGAACTTCATCTAGTGGTTTTCCCTCCTCTGCTGATAGAGTTGTCATTCCCAAAGCTAGTATCATAGATACCCCCAAACTAAATGTCAATAGTTTTTCTTTCATCGTTTTCCTTTTTATTTTCTCAATAATTATTATACTAATGGGAAGCTTATATCTATATAATAGACCTTGTATCAAATGATACTATTATTTAGTGTGTGAGATGCTCACACCTACTGATTTTTATCTTTTTTTAACGCTTCAGCAATCAACTCAACAGGGTTTTTAAATACCACATCTACAT
>CAZSHP010000019.1:0-26902 GCA_964606545.1 uncultured Sulfurovum sp.
TTAATATTGTTTTAAATAATTTTCTATTGTTTCAGAGACATGTTAGAGATACTCTATAAATTTGGAAAATAGATTGACTAATAGCTATTGAAATTTATAGTAATTTATCTGGTTTTCCAAAATAGTATCCCTGTGAGTAGTCAACTCCCATTTTGCATATGGTTTCATAAATCTCTTTTGTCTCTACAAACTCTGCTATAGTTTGTAGATTCTCTTTTTTAGCAAAAGAGACAATAGCTTCGACTATAGAGTAGGAGATTTTATCTGTTTCTATATTTTTAATAAGCCTTCCATCTATCTTGAGAAAATCTGGGTTATAATCCAATACCCTCTCAAAATTAGAGTAGCCAACTCCAAAATCATCTATAGCTATTTTAACTCCTAGCTTTTTTATATCTTTTAAAAATTTTTGAACTATATAAAAGTTCCTACACTCTTCACTCTCTACAAGCTCTAAAACAACTCTATGGGCAGAGGGGATATGCTCATTTAATAGCTCAAAAAACTTCTCTCTCGTATCACTCCTCTCTATATCAAGTGTAGATAGGTTTATGGAGATATTTGTATCTGTATGCTTCAATGCACTAAAGGAGTTTTGTAGAACTATAGAGGTGATTTGAGAGTAGTATTTTCCTTTTTTTGATACCTCTAAAAAAAAGTATGGTGATAGAACTTTTCCTTTGTCATCAATAAGTCTTACGAGAGACTCATGCTTCTCTACTTGTTTGGTTTTATTATTTATAATGGGTTGAAAGTATGAGACTACATTGGATGAGTCTATAGCTTTTCTAATCATCTTAAATGTCTCTATCTTATTTTTAGATACTTTTTCTACCTCTCGCTGTAACCCATTTGCCAAAATAAAGCTACCATTTGATTTTACAAGTTTTGTTATTCCAACCTTTGCATCGAGCAAAGCACTTTTGCCATATGCCACACTAATAATTACAGATAGGTCATAATCTACATATCCCACATTAATCTTTGCACTATTTATAATATCTTGAAGCTCTAATATATGGGTCTTTATATTATCTATATGTCTACATTTTGATTTTGCTTTTGTCAAAATAAACTCACCATCATCTATATGGTATATTTTTGAAAAGTCACACTTTTTTGGTATCAGACCAAGAAGTTTCTCTGCAAACTCCTTTTGCATACTATCATTTGTGCTTTTGTCCATATAGTTGTGGAGATATTTAAAATCCTCTATTTTTAGTAGAACTACAATAGACTCATCTATACTATTTAAAACATTGATAAGCTCCTCTTTTGGTTGAACGCTTTTTTGATACTTCTCTACAAGTCCATTTTTCATATTATTTTCATTTATCTTTTCTATTATTTTTTTAATTGTTCCTAACAACTCATCTGTAACTATTGGTTTTAATATATAGTCCTGTACACCATTCTTTATGCTATCCATTAGATACTCCTTATCATTGGATGCAGAGATGATTACTATAGGAATATGAGGGTCTATTTTTCTAATTTTTTTCATCATTTCAATGCCATTTTGTTTAGGCATATTTATGTCTGTAATGACTATATCTATGGCATTGCTTTGAAATTTAGCAAAGCCATCTTCACCATCAATAGCTGTGATTATATTGCCAAAGAAAGCTTGGAGTATAATGGACATAGACTCTCTTGCTTGTGGATTATCTTCGACAAAAAGCAAATTTAACATTTTTTTATTTATATTTCTTAAGTTTTTCAATATTTCTTCACTCTTTAACTTTTTTTGAAGTATACTATATATTCAGTCTATTTGTGGTACTTTAATAGGATTATGGAAATTTCTAATTGTGAAAAATATGCTTCAAAATTCCTAATTATCGCGTTTGAGAGGCTATTTTCAAGAAATAATATATAATAAAATGTGATAATTACTGATTATAATGATTTTATTTTTTTCTATATCCATGTTACAAAACGATACAAAATATTTTTTAAAACATATTAAAATACTCCTCGTATGAAATTATATATAATAAAATAGCGTCTATTATTAAATATTTTTTACATAAAAAAATTATATATATTTTTTTATTTTTTATCTTTCTTGTAATGTTTTTCTGCTATAATACTCTTATGAGAGTCATATCTTCTCCCCCCTTTTGGATTATATGACTCTCTAACAGATGAAATAACTTTTAATTTAATATCATATCTCCTCCCTTTATTTCCCTACTTCTCACAAGAGACCGTTAAAAGTTATCTTATCATCCTAAAATTATGTTACAATTAATAAAAATATTTAGGATTAGCATTGAAACATCTCATTAATTTTATTGAATCAAAAAAAGTTGAAAAATCAAAAATATATAAAGACCTGAAATGCTCCATGGAGGAGGCAAAACTACTACAATATATCTGTAGACGGTTTGTACAAGGATTGGAAGAGAACTCTGTATTAGATATTCTACAAGACAATTTTACATCAAAAAGATATGAGTATCTTAACCATCTGCACCTTATAAAAAGGCTTATAGATTTAGGATGGATTGTTCAGATAAGTTTTGGACAGATAAAAATACAAGAGGTATCTAAATTGGAGCTGTTAAATAGCTCTGTAAGTCCTAGTATGGCTCTACTTAGACTTCTGGAAGAGGGGTCAATGGAGATTGTACTTCCAGAGATAAAGCCATATACTGACCACCTAGAGTATCTACAAGACCAGTTTGATATTATTGAACTTCTACATAAGATTTCTATATCCAAACAGGGTTTTAGTGAGAGTTCACTTAGTGCTGGGAGACTACAGAGTAAATTAACTCTCTTGGCCAAAAGAATTGATGCAAGATTGGAGATGACAAAAGAGCCTATCATAGTAGAGGAGTTTTTCAAGGAGAAGGAGTTTTCTGAACAGGAGGAGAAGATATTTTTGGCTCTTTTGAAAGAGGAGTATTCAGGGGGTGAGGGGCAATTTCGTGATATGAATACTCTTATAGAGCTTATATCACTAGATGAGTATGAGAAGATTAGAAACCGTTCTCTGCTAGAAGATGGCTCCAAGCTCATTAGTGAAAATATCATAGATTATGAGGAGATATTAAATATGTTTGGAGGAATAAGCCGTTCATTCTATCTTCAAGATGATATACTCCAAAAGATTATTCACCCAAACAAAAAGAAAAAAGTAACAAAACTAAAACTAGACAAACTAGTAGAAGAGCAGGATATGTTTGAGTGTCTAAAGACAACTACAACTTTGGATGATGTGGTACTTCATCCAAAGACTAGAGCTGTATTAGATACTGTTATTAAACAGGTAGACAAAGATGTCTTTAAGAAACTAAAAGAGTGGGGAATCAAAGATAAGAGAAAAGGGATAGATGCAAGAATCATATTTTATGGCTCTCCTGGAACAGGAAAGACCATGACAGCGATGAGTCTAGCTAAAACATTAAAAAGACCTATATTAAGCTTCGATTGCTCCAAGATTCTATCTATGTATGTAGGAGAGAGTGAAAAGAATGTTCGTAAGATATTTGATGATTTTAAGATATTGAGCAAAAAAGCAAAAGTTGACCCTATCTTGCTGCTCAATGAGGCAGACCAATTTCTAAGTAGTCGAACAGAGGGGGCAGGTAGTAGTGCAGACAAGATGCACAATCAGATGCAAAATATCTTTTTGGAGCAGATAGAGCAGTTTGAGGGTATACTTATAGCTACTACAAATCTGCTTGATAATATAGACAAAGCATTCTCACGAAGATTTAATTATAAAATAGAGTTTAAAAAGCCTGGTATGGTACAGAGAAAGAGACTATGGCACTTTATGCTACTAGAAAAAGCAGACTACGAAGAGGGATTTGATGTATCAGAATTAGCGAAATATGAGCTTACGGGGGGACAGATAGACCTAATTATCAGAAATACTGCTTATAAAGTTGCTGTTAGAGATGAGTCTGTCTTCTCTATGAAAGATTTTTTGGAAGAGATAGAGAAAGAGCTTGGCTCTAGTTTTGAGGGGAGTTCTAGTATGGGATTTAGAATTTAAAAGGGTAGATAATTATCTACCCCATTAAAGGAAAATTTTAAGTAATCTACTGCACTATATTAAATGCAAAAGTTCTGTTCTCTTTGAGATTCATATGATGAGCTACCAATGATGATAGTTTTGATTTCTGTTTAAATCTATTATATGATTTATTGTATAGTGCAACAGCTTGGCTCATTTTATTCATAATACTATTTAAACCCTCTACAGCCTCCTCTCTATACTTATTTTTGGACTCTATACTATTTAATATCTCAACTTCTTTATTCCATAATTTTTGAACTTCGTTAAGTTTAGCTTTGATTACAGGTATCTCTGTACCTTTTAAATTCATAGAGTTATCACCATTAGTTAACCCTATAAGTACCTCTGAAAATCTATCTTCTGAAATTTTTAGAGTTTTTATATCTATTTTATCTAACTCCAATGCCTGACTCATATTGATTATAAGCTCTTGTTGTTTTTTTGCAAGATTCATATCATTTAATAATTTATAATTATTAGTTATAGCATAATCATTAGATGTTGCAAGAAGAGAAGTCGTCCCTAATGTTAGTACAACTCCAACTACTTTTGTCAATATTTTCATTTTATTTTCCTCTGTTATTTTGTTAATATAATGATAACAACTAACTTGGTAACAAGAGTGAAAATATTAGTATATAATTGAAAATATAGTAAAATTCTCTTTTAAATATAGTAATATAAATATACAAATAAAATATTAAAAGTGTTTATTTGATAAACATTTGAGGAGATTAAATTGAGTTCATTAAAGCTACTATATGTAGAAGATGATAGAGATATTCAAGAGATATATTTAGATATTCTAAAAGAGTCTGTAGATGAGGTATACTCTGCATATGATGGAGAGGAGGGGTATGAGTTATATCTATCTTTGAGACCTGATATTCTTCTATTAGATATAAATATGCCAAAAATAGATGGTCTATCTTTGGCAAAAAAGATAAGAGAGATAGATAGAGATGTTAAAATTATTATCACAACAGCCTATGGGGAGCAGGATAAGCTACTTGAGGCGATTGAACTCTATCTTATTAAATATATATTAAAACCGATTGAGCCAAATATATTGATAGAGGCTATAGGCAAAGCGATATATGAGATAACTCATAGTCAAAATGCTAATAGTAAAAATATATTTTTATTAGATAGAGATGTTACTTGGAATAGAGAGAGTGAGATATTGAGTAACAGAAGTAGTGAGATAAAACTTACCAAAAATGAGAGAAGATTGCTCTCTTTCCTCTCAACAGACAAGAGTAGGGTATATACATTTTTTGAGATATTTGACCATCTCTCTTATGATGATTTTGACAAAGAGTATGATGCAAATCAGATAAGAGCATTAGTAAAGTTAATAAGAAAAAAGATTCCCAAAAACTCTATTATAAATGTCTATGGAGAGGGGTATAGATTCAATCCCCTTCGTTAAGTTTTTTTAGTGCTAAATTAAATTTATATTTTTTAACTAAATCTCTAATCTCTATAAAAAACTTTTTATCTTTTTCAGATAAAGAGTAGTTCTCTATCTCTTCCATAATAATTGAGCAGTTTTTAGGTCGTCTACTCTTGATAGCCTCTTCTAATCTACTAAAGAGCCTATCTCTTATTTTCTTATCTACATCTACTTTTTGATGCGGAATATATTTTAGTAGAGTAGCATAGAGTTTCTCTACATTTATAGGTTTATTTATATGGTCATTCATCCCTCTTTTTGCACTCTTGAGTATATCCTCTTTCATAGCGTTTGCAGTGATTGCTATAATAGGGATATGTTTATCTTTTTCTCTGATTATTCTAGTAGCCTCATATCCATCCATAATAGGCATCTGAATATCCATAAGTATCAAAGAGTATACTTTGGATGAGAACATATCTACAGCCTCCTGTCCATTTGAGGCTATACTTAACTCTATATGTGAATTTTCAAGTAGTCCAGCAACTATCTCTTGGTTTATTGGGTTATCGTCAACAAGAAGTACTCTATGTCCATCTAATAGGTCTATATTTTTCTTTAAACTAATACTCTCTTTTTGAGTATTTTTAGTTAAATTAGTATCTTTTATACTTCGTCTAATCTCCTGTAGCTCTATCTCAAATATAAAACTACTCCCTATTCCATACTCACTCTCAACCCATATTCTACCCCCCATAAGCTCTACTAACTGTTTTGAGATAACAAGTCCCAATCCTGTCCCACCAAAATTTCTAGTAGTACTACCATCTGCTTGTGAAAAGGCTTTAAAGAGTTTGCTCTGTTCATTTTGAGTTAGACCTATACCTGTATCTCTAACTTCAAATCTAAATCTATTCTCTTTTACTTTTGATACAAGTAGAGAGACCTCTCCGTTACTTGTAAATTTTACAGCATTTCCCAATAGATTTGTTAAGACCTGTGATACTCTTAAACTATCTCCAAAGAGTTTCGCAGGTATATCATTAGAGTATATTACAGATAGTTTTAGTCTCTTCTTTTTTGCTTTGAATCTTATTAAATCCATAGAGCTATCTATCATCTTATTTATATTGAAATCTACCTTGTCTATTATTAATTTTCCCGATTCTATTTTTGATAAGTCTAGTATATCATTGATAATAGCTAGAAGCATTTTTGCAGAGTTATCAATCTTCTCTATATAGTTTCTCTGTTTATTGTTTAGATTTGTTTGAAGAGCGAGATAACTCATCCCCACAATACCATTCATTGGTGTTCTTATCTCATGACTCATATTTGCTAAAAACTCTGATTTGAGGTTAGCTGTATCTTCTGCTTTCTCTTTTAATATATTGAGTTTATCATAGTTCTCTTCGAGTTTAGATTGGAGTTGATTAAACCCTTCTATTAACTTGCCTATTTCGTCTTGTTTATCTATTTTCATTTTTTTTGAGAAATCAGGTTTATCTTTGATTAGATTATCCAAAGATTTATATACTTGGTTAAATCTAGTTTTGATAGTATGGTGCATATAGATAGCTGCAATAATTATAACTAGGACTCCCAAAAGAGATAAAATTAGTATGATATTTGCTTGACGGTTAGTCTCTTGGGCAACTTTTTTAAAAGAGTTTTTCAATCTATTATCAGCATCAATATTCTGTTTTGTAAATAGCTTTAGTGTCTTCTCTTTGATTTCACTTCTTTTGGTGAGAAACAGCTCATCATTATCTATATCATCTTTTAAATCTCTATCTTGCTCTAGTATATATGCGTTGAGTAGCTTTTTCTCCTCCTCTATATCCACACTTCGTTCATTCTTTTTTAACTGCTCCAAGTTTTTAATTATTTTATTTTTTGTTGGTTCTACCTCTGTGATAAAAGAGGTATCTTTTGAGGCGTAACACTTACTGAAGGTATCCGTTATATCTCCTAGAAGTTTGAGATTCTCTTTGTGGATTGAAGCAGCTCTTGATATTTTACTCTCTAGCTCCTTTAGCTCCTTACTATGATTAGCTGTAAAATTATTACTAATAGCTATAAAAATCCCAAAAAATATTAAAATAATAAAAAAGATAATACGAAGTTTTGCAAGAATAGATAGATTTAACACTGTCTTAAATTCCCCCTCTTAAAGATATTATAAAAAAGAATGATAACATATTTTATAAAAGAGTTTTTTTGATACTCTTTAAAAGAGTAACATATTAGAAATTAATCTATTTTGTAACATTTTTTAAAAATTTATTTAATTGTCAATACAACTTTTCCATTTAATTTACTTGTAGAGTATGATATTATTTTTGGGTCTTTTTGCATTACCTTTTTTATCTCTGCTGTAGATAGTCTCTTAGGTGGTTTTTTTTTATCTATACTATTTATCCAATATGCTCTTAACTGTTTTGGTGTCTTTTTGATTACTTTAGAGTAAAACTCCTTATAACTCTCTTTATTATCAATAGGAATTACAGTAACTCCTTTGATTTTATTAGTTTTTCTCAGATAAACCTTTGCCAATTCCTCTGGAGTAACATTAGTAAGCTTGTTTTTTTCTGAGGTCATGATTCTAATATCAGAAAAAAGCGTACTAGATAATATACTTAATAGAACAATTGTTCTCATAGAAAATTCCTTTTTTAATTTTTTATTATTTTATATAAATAAAGTATACAAGTATAAATATAAAATTTTTCTTAATTAATAAAATTAAATGTGCAAAACAATGTTAACATTAAGGTTGGTGCTGTTAACATTTTACACATAGTAATATTATTACACTAAAGATGTGTTTTTATATGTTTGTCAAACTCTTTTTTGTCAAAAGGTTTTTTGATATAATCTGAATACTCTATCATGTTGCAATCTAAATTATCAACCATGAAGATAACAGGCGTAGATTTCTTTTTTAAAATTTTATATATTTCTGATAAATCACTATTTTCTATATTTGTGTAGAGTAGTACTAGTGATACCTCTTCTGTCGATAGTATCTCAAGTGCGTCTACTTCATTTAATGCTACTATAACATCATGTCTATCATCGAGAAAATCAATTAGCATATCTATATCTTCACTTATATTGTCTACAATTAAGATAGTTTTTCTATTTTTGGCTTTTAGCTCTGTTTGTAGTTCATCTATAACAAGTGCTAGGCTTTTGGAAAACTCAAATACTCTCTCTCTATTTGATGTCTCATGTATAACTTTTGCTATACTACTTAAAGATACCATACCTAGTGTTGAAGATAATCCTTTTATTGTATGTATAGTATCTTTGAACTCCTCATTATCTAAATCATCTATTTTTAGATTTTGATAACGCTCTAAAAAATTATTCAAAATTTTGAGGTATAGTTTTTTATTATCATTTAGGTATTTTAGTCCTACTGTAGTGTCTATATGTTGAAAATATGGTAAATCAGTATTATTGCTCATGTGGCTCCCTTCTATGCTACATTGATATACTTGGAAAAAGTTTGATAAAGTAATTTTGGTTCTACTGGTTTGCAGAGGTGTTCATTCATGCCTATAGCCTCTGTTCTGCACCTATCTGCAATAGAATTGTTAGCTGTTAATGCTATTATAGGTATATCGGAGTTATTTTTTCGTATTATTCTAGTTGCCTCATACCCATCCATAATAGGCATCTCTATATCCATTAAAATTAGTGCGTATTTTTTCTCTTTACATCTCTCTACAGCTTCCTTTCCGTTACAAGCTATATCTATCTCTAAGCCACTATCTTCTAAAATTCCCATTAGTATCTCTTGATTGATTTCCTTATCTTCTGTGATAAGTATTTTAATTTTGTTAAGCATATCTGAATTACCTTGTATTTTTTATAAATAATTAAAATTTTCTCAATTTTTATTGAATAGTGAATGATAACTGTACAGTTGGTAACAAAAATGAAAATGTGAAAGAATGCTATATTTCAGGCTCTCCAACAGAACCCAAAGTATATCTAAATCGTTTTTTTGATATGCTACCGAGATTAAAAAAGAGATGAAGGGGAGTTTATGCAAAAAATGCTAAATATAATAATAGCTTTTTTGGTGATTCTGTTACTATTACTTTTAGGTTACTATTTCTATAGTACTAAACAGAGTGATGTAGCACAAAAAAGCGAAATTAAAGTAAAAAAAGAGAAGAAGATACTATTTCCTCCAATGGATAAAGAGTTTAATTTTGAGACAATTTATGGTATAGATTTTAAACTTAGAGCATCAGAAAAAAAGATTAAAATAGATGGATTAGAAAATAAGATAGTTTTTTTGAAAATCTTTGGTTGGAAGTGTAAATATTGTCAAAAAGAGATACCACAACTTATAAAACTCAAAAAAGATTTAGGTGATACTTTTGAGGTAATTGCTATTGAATCAGAATTACATTTTGATGATGAGTCTAGGAGATATGTTAAGGAGTATGGAATCAATTATCATATTGTAAATGGAGCCAAATGTCGTGATTTTTATGATTATCTAAAGGTATATTATGGATGGAGTGGTCTAATTCCTCTAACTATTGTTTTGGGGAAAAACGGCAATATATTAGCTTATGAAGAGGGGGTAAAATCATATACCCTATCAGAGCTTATGAAAGCTTCCATAGCTAGAGATAACTAGCAGGTTTAGATGTATAGATTTTTGTTACTCTCTCTACTGTTTAGTTTAAATTTAAATGCAGATATAGGATGTGCCTCTTCTGTTTCAGAGAGAGAGAGTGAGTGTTCAGAAGCTAATATACTTCAGAAAAAAATATCTATTTTAGAGACTTCTGATAATAGTATAAAAGATAACTCAATAGGTAGAGTTAAAATTACAGAGAATATAGAGAGTGTCAAATTTTTATATCAAGGGGAGGAGTTTCAAATAGAGAGAAGAGTCAATATAGAGAAACAATCATGTCCACCCTATTGTATACAAGCGATGAATATTGAAAAAGTAAAAACAGTAGGAGAGTTAGAGGTATTAGATTTTATAAAATCTCTACAAAAAAAAAGAGGCAGAATCTTTGTAGATGCTAGAGCTGTATCGGAGTATAAAAAAAATACTATTCCTGGGGCAGTAAATATTCCTTATACAATGCTAACTCCAGATAGTAAATATAGGGATGAGGTTCTCAATCTCCTAGGGGCTAAAAAGTTACAAAAAAAGTGGTATTTCCGTAATATTCAAAAACTACTTATTTTTGATAATGGTATACTAGATACACAAGCAACCAAAATTATAAAAAGCCTTATAGATGTTGGCTATCCTCAAAAAGAGATTCTATATTACCGTGGTGGATTTAACTCTTGGAAAAATCTAGGTTTAACTATTTTATAGGAGTAGTTAAAATCGTAAAAGTTATGATAAGTGATTAAAAAAATGGTGATCACGATTGGACTTGAACCAACGACACCTTCCATGTCAAGGAAGTACTCTACCACTGAGCTACGCGATCACTTATGAGAGTGGAATTATAGTTTTTTTTTGCTTAATTTCAAATAAAAATAGAAAAATCACAGTTAATACACAATTAATCTATCTTTAAGTTATTTTCAATAGAATTGCACAATTTTATTTATAATTGTGATTGGAAGAAATGAATTTTTTAAAAAATACACTATTTTTAGTTCTTGCTGTGCAACTTTTAGTAATTATCACTCTCCTTACTAACTACTCATTGAGTAAACTTAGTATTATTAATGACTCTTTTAGAATTTTTAATGTAAACCAAGAGGACTTTCGGAAGAATATAACTCTAGCTAATGTTATTCAAAAAAAAGAGGCTATAGATGGTTTGGTTACATCTATAGAAGATGATAAACTTAACTCTTTTGAGACCTCTCCCTCTAAATTTATATATAGAGCCTATAGACAGAATCGTTATCTACCACTATCTTGGGTATCAAATGATGTAAATGTAACTGAAACAGAAGAGATAGAAGATGATGCTAAACAGTTTCTCGGTAAGAGATATGTTTGGGCAGCAAATGGTCCAAACTGTTTTGATTGCTCTGGATTTACTCGTTATGTATATAAATTACATGGTCTAAATATTCCTAGGCACTCAGGAAATCAAGCAAGGGTAGGTATGAAAGTAGCCTATAATGAGTTAAGAAAAGGTGATTTGGTTTTTTTTGATACAGAGAGACACAAGACAGGCAAGGTTAATCATGTTGGAATTTATCTTGAAGATGGAAAGTTTATACATGCTAGTTCAGGAAATAGAAAGGTAGTAATTACTAACTTTGAGGAGAAGAGATACTATAAAAATCGTTTTCTTTGGGGTCGTAGAATTATAAAAGACAATATACACTACGCTTTTAAATCACTCTCGTTTGATAATATCAATGCACTTATATCTTCAAAATCGACTATTAATACTGATTTGAACTTAGAAAAATTATTATCGTTAGATGATGTCAAAAGAAAATTGATGGCTTCAATGTAGAAAAATTTCAGCTTTTACCGTGTCTAATCGACCGTGGCAAAATATCTATATGAGGTAAAAGCTATAATATAATATTTATGAGAGAAGACAATAAAAATAGGAAAAAAAATCATCTCTCTCATGTGGGAAGTATATTTATATTGTGTGTCTTAATTGTGTATAGAATGCCGAAATATCAACATTTACTCCAACTTTAATCAACTCTATAACCTCTACTATTTTTTAGTGTTCTTTCTTGTATTCTATTCAACTTATCCGAATATTATTTAATTTAGACCCTGCATTTTTAACTCTTGCAGAGCCTCAAAAAATATACTAAAAGTCGTAAGTAACCCCAACAGATAGAGCATCTATATCAGGAGAGTTTGATTTGACATGCATTCGTTCATAATCTACAAAAAGCCCCACTCCTCTCTCTTGGTCACCATGACCATCAAATTTTCTAGAGTATTTCCCCTCTTTTGGAGTATCTCTTGAGATGTCAACCTCTACTCCTGCACCCAAAGCTAAACCATCTGCATCGACTTGAGGCATACTACCTCTTACTGTCGTTTTAGCTACACCCACTAAACCATATAGGTTTGAACTAGCACCAATAGGAATCATTGGTTTTACAAAAACACCTGCATGTTTTACTTTGCTTCCATCAGAACCCCAATTTGTTCTTGTACCTCTCGCCTCTATACCAATGTATTGATTAAAGTCATAACCCACTCTTCCCGTTAACCCATAAGTTGTATCTTTGTTTTTTACTTTTATACCATTTTCACATTTGCAATTATTTTCATATCTCACACCTGTAATACCCAAACCTGCATAAAATCCATTTGTTGAGATATTTTTAGGTTTAATAACCACAGGAGGAGTAGGTGTAACTACAACAGGCTTTGGTTTTGGTATAGCTTTTGGCTCAACATAAACAGGTTTAACCTCTTCTTCCACAGGTTCAACATAGACAGCCTCCTCTTCAATAGGTTCAACAAATGTAACCTCTTCTGCTAGAACTTCATCTTCTACTTCATAATCTGTTACCTCCATAAATTCACCACCTGCATAGCTTGAAATCCCCAATGCAATTATTGTTATAAGTGATAATTTAAAACTTTTCATTTTTTAGCCTTTTATTTTTTATTAAAATTAAAGTCATCTCCTCTAAGGAAGATAACTCCGAGTAGAGATACTAATAGCCATATAGCAATTAGTCCAATTACATTCATAGATGGTATAGTTGATTTATAGTCATCACACTTACAAGTCTCTAATACTGTCGTTGTATTATCATCAATAGAGGGATGAATAGTTGTATTATCTATTATCAATACTAATCCTGCATCATATATTAAATCATTTTCAACATTTCCTACAGTGAATTCTGCTGTTCTTCCACTACTATCGACATCTGAATCTTTTGCGTCACTACTACCCATATCTTGAGATGTAAAGATATAGTTAGTTGGTAGATTACTAAACCCTATACTATAAGTACCTGCTACAATATTACAAAATTGATAGATACCATCTGTATTAGTAGTGGTTTTTTTTACTACATTTTCTTCTGTATCAAAAAGAACAACGGTTACATTATTGACACCTCTCTCTCCACTATCTTGTATACCATCTTTGTCTATATCGTACCATACTCTATCACCTAGAGTTATATTTTTATCCTCTTCTGAAGAAGATGATGAACTACCACCTAGAGAGGAGCCTCCTCCATTTGAGTAGTTACTACCTGAATAGTATCCACCACCACTACTACTGTTATTATTACTACTATTTGCAACTCTAGTCAATGAGACTGTTGCCCTATTACTCAAATTACCACAACTATCTGATACAGTATAATTTATATCAGTTGGATTACCTTTAAAAGTATCTAATGAGACAAATTTGAGTGAACCACTGCTCTCTACACTCCAACAACCTTCACTATTTACAATTAATGTTTTGTTATCTTCACTTAGGTTTGAATCTGTTGGATTTGACCTAATCATCACAGTCGAAGCATCAACAGAGCATGTAGCACTGTCATTTGTTCTATCATTACTCAATATATCTATCGTTGTTGTTCCATCAAAAGGTAAATCAGCACTGTCATTGGATGCTAGAGGTGCAGGATGACATCCACCTGTACTATAATCTCCTCCATTTTCGCTATTATAGAGTGCTAATATGTCACCTTCACTCAAAGCAATACTATAAATTTTAATCTCATCTAGTTTTCCAGAAAAATTATCTGGATTGACACATCCATCACATTGACCAATTATAAGTTTCTCTGTGTGAGATGATTTTGGGTCGGTAGCATACAAATACTCACTGTTTGCGACACCATTTATATAAAATCTCATTGTTTTTGCACTATTATCTCGTACAAAAACAACATGAGTCCACTCATCTACAGTAAGATTAGTATCAGAGTAGGCTATTACTGAACCACTTGACTCTACATAGTTGTGTCTATAGGCTAACTGTCCATTTGGTTGTATTTTTATAAAATACTCTGCATTACTTCCATATTTTCTACCTGTACCTGTACCAAATCCTCTAGTCACTAGAGCCTGTTTTTTTATCTGCGATGGTTTAACCCAAAAAGATATTGTTAAATCTCCTACAATATCCAACTCATCACTATGCTCAACACTCATCATTCCATCTCCTGATAGTGTAAGTGCGTTTTTAATCTTTCCATCACCTAGTGATATATTAGCATCACCATGCAAATCTCCAACAAGCAAACTACTCACATGATTCTCTACTGATGCACTACCATCACATTTTTCAAATCTATACTCTGCTTTTAATGCAAAACTAATAGTAGTTATTGCAATCAAAAGAGACACTATAGCTAATAATCTCCTAAAAGAGTTCATGCCATCCTCCTAATTATAATATTTTTTATGGTTACTTTCTGTTTAACCTTTAACATATGATAACATAAAATATTTTTAATTATGATTAAAAGAAGTTGATTTTAGAGAATTAAATTTAACAAAATTTGTTAGCTTGACACTTATTAAAAAATAAGTGTCTTTTAGTAGATTAAAGAGAGATAGACTCCTCTTGTTTAAATAGAAATCCTCCTATTAGCGTTACAAAAAGTAACAATAAGATAGCTCCATCTATTCCGAGAGATGAGATAGTAGATTTATACTCTTTGCAGAGACACTCTCCCTCAATAGATATATTTGCTTCGCGACCTCTGCTATTTGCCCCTTCAGTATTCTCTCTTCGTTCTATATCCAAAATGGTATACTGTATAGGAGTTGGTGTTCCATTATATCCCTCTTCAGGTACAAATGTAACTACACCATTTTCTACACTCCACACACCTTCACCCACAACTACAATACGAGTACCTCTTTTCCCGTCTGCTCCTATCAAGATGATTGAGGAGGAGTCTATATCACCTCTATCATTCTCCAATATATTTATGATAATAGAGTTATTTCCATCTGCTACTCCTACATCACTATTGATAACTACAACTTGCACTCCACTCTGACCTATTGTAATCCTACCAATATTACTTCTAACTTCTGAGCTATTAGCTACACTATAGCCTATTGCTGTTGGAGTCCCACCAAATCCTGATTCAGGAGTGAAGCTTATCAATCCACTATTATTAACAGACCAAACACCTTCACCTATTACCGTAATTTGTTTACCATCTTGGCTTAGAGTCATTGTTGTTGGGCTATTATCTAAAATGACCAATCTTACACTTGATGCTACAAGGTCACCTCTATCATTTCTAATTACATTGATTAGTGTTGCACCACTGACATTTAGAGCCGTATTATCATCTATAGCCAACAGACTATTACGAATATCAACTGTTGCACAGTTAGAGAGTTCACCACTACTTAGACCAACTCTATATTGTATATCTGTTGGGTCACCTATAAATCCACTATTTGGGGTAAATGAGATTGAACCGTTACTATTTACAACCCATTTCCCCTCTCCATTTACGCTTAACTCTTTGACCCCTTGACCACTACAACCAATTGTTACAGAACCAACTAATACAGATGAGCTATCATTAGCGATAACATCAACTACATAAGGGGTAGATTGATTTGGCTGAATTGTTAGAGTATCATCTACAGCAATAGGATAGATAATTGTAATAGTTGCACGATTAGTTACATCACCATCACTCTCTCTAACTAGATACTCTATTGGTGTTGGTGCAGAGTTTAAACCATTTTCAGGGGTAAATATAACTGTTCCATTACTATTCACACTCCAAACACCTTGACCTAGTACCTCCACTCTCTCAACTTCATTGCTATTGATTGGGTCGATTAATCTAACAGTTGTTGCATCTAGTGGACTGCTTGTAGCACTATCATTATCAAGCACATGAATCACTATCACTTGAGCCATAGACGCATTTACAGAGTCATCTTTTGCAACTGGTGGGTAGTTGATTCTCACCTCTGAACCTGTTTCGTTACCATGGCTATCTTGAACACTATAGCTTATAGCTGTTGGGTCACCTACAAAGCCCTCTTCTGGAGTAAATGAGATAGCACCTGTTGCTAAATCTACTCTCCATACACCTTCACCTGTCACTGTAATAGTCTTACCATCATCACTCACGACAGCACCATCTGTATCTGTTGTTATTCTGACTGTTGAGATGTCAAAACTGTATGTTCCTGTAGAGTCATTTGCCAATACATTTATAGTAACCGAGTCACCACTGCTACCCTGTGCAATATCTGTACCTGCACTTGGCATATCATATCTTCTGATACCTGCATCTATAGTTACTATGTTGGTAGCTCCTGCTACAGAGAGACTTGCTGTTACTCCATCTCTATTGACATCAGAGTCTTTTGTATCATCTCCCCCTTGGTCTTGGTGAGAAAAGATATAATCAGATGGTATATTTGAGAACACTATAGTATATGTTCCGACATTAACATTGGTGAAGTGATACTCTCCACTTGCATTAGTTACAGTACTATCTACACTATTATCTGCTGAATCTTTGAGAACCACACTCACACCATTTACACCTAGTTCACCCTCGTCTTGGATTCCATTTGAGTTCTCATCATACCAAACTCTATCACCTACTGTTGAGCCTTTTTGATGTAGACCCATATCAACTGTAGAGTTAATCTTACCAGCTTGGAGTGTTATAACATCTGTTCTACCCTCTGAATTGGTATCAGAGTCTATAGCGTCACTATTAGATTGGTCTTGTGGACTTACAAAGTAGCCTGTAGGTATATCAAATATGAGATAATACTCTCCAATATCTATACTCGTAAACTCATAATTACCATTCTCATTGGTAGTTGTTGTAGCTATCTTCTCATCTGTATTGTAGTTATATAGAGCTACTTTTATACCCTCTATACCACTCTCTCCAATATCCTGAATACCATTTTTATTGACATCACTCCATACCAAGTCACCAACTACTGCTTTTGATGGTGGACAAACCGTTTTGAAGATTCCCATATCCCACTCCAAACTATTTTGACCTGCTATTAGAGTGGTCTCTTCGGTTACAAATCTTCTATCAGCATTTTTATATACATCAGAGTCTTTTTCTCTATCATTACCCTCATTTTTTGGAGCTAGGATATGACCAGATGGCAGAAGCTTGAACTCTGCATAATAATCCCCGGGGGCGATACCTGTAAAGAGATAGTTACCATTCTCATCTGTCACCATAGAGGCTACTGCACCATCAGAGCCAAATAGAGTTACATTGACATCTTTTACACCATTTTCACCCTCATCTTGAATACCGTTATGGTTTGTATCTAACCAAACAAAGTTACCAAAACTAACTCTCTGCTGATAGAGTCCCATATCCACAGTTGCATTATCTCTGCCTGACTCTAGGGTAAATATGCTTGTTCTACCTGAACTATCGGCATCTGAATCTTTTGTATCGTCACCACCTTGGTCTTTGGTAGAGATAGCATAACCTGCCGATGGAGTAAAGACTATATAGTATTTATCGGGAATTAGAGCATCAAATAGATAGAGTCCAGAGTTATCGGTCATAGTTTGAGTAACAAACTCTCCATTGGCTCGATATAACTCTACTTGTATATCTTTTATCCCACTCTCTCCACTATCTTGAATTCCATTTTTGTTTGCATCATACCAAACTTTGTCACCTAGTTTAACAAGCTTTTGAAAAAGCCCCATATCTAGTGAGTTATTCTCTTGACCTGCTACAAGTGTTACTATCTCTGTTTTGCCTGATGAGTCTACATCTGAGTCTTGGCTATCGTTTCCACCCTTCTCTTTTGGGCTAATAGTATAGCCATTTGGAACTATAAATCTAACATAGTACTTATTTGGAACTAAATCTCCAAACTGATATATCCCTTGAGCATTTGTACTTTTGGTTGAGATTAGATTGTTACTATGGTCATATAGTTCTACCTCTATACCTGCGATTCCTCTCTCATTGGCATCTTGAATCCCATTCTCATTTTTATCATACCAAACTCTATTTCCAACCTTTGCAGGGGCTTGATAGATACCCATATCTATGCTCTTTATCTCTTCACCTGCGATTACTGTAATTAGGGCTGTTTGACCTGTGGGGTTGGTATCTGAATCTTTGGTATTGTCTCCACCTTGATTCTGTTTGGTAACTCTATATCCTGTAGGTAATTCAAACACTACTCTATACTCTTTTGGCTCCAATTTTTCAAAAGAGTAGTTACCACTCTCATTGGTTCTGCTACTAGCAACCTCTCTACCCTCTATATCAATTAGTTTTATCTTGACTCCTGATACACCTGCTTCTCCATTATCTTGAATACCATTTCTATCTATATCTAACCAAACTCTATCACCCAAAGCCCCCAACTCTACAGGAGCCTCTTTTCCAATATAACCACTACTATCGCTATTAGTTACACTCTCTCCCTCAGGGTCTAGTGATTTTACAGTAGCACTACTATTATACTCACCAAGAACAGCTGTTCCAGTTTTTTCACAAACCATATCCTCTTGTATTACTAGTGTATCTTGTGGACAAGATACGACTCCTTGTTTATCATCTATTAGCTCAATATTAGATAGATTTACATTTCCAGTATTTTCGATAGTATAGCTCCATGTGATAGTATCACCTACAACTATATTGTTGCTATCTCCACCATTTGTTACTATCTCTATAGAGATACTAGGTTTTGGAGTCTGATAAATTCCTGCATCCAAAGATAGATTGGACTCTCCATTTTCCAAAAGTAGAGGTGCTGTTTTGCCACTTTGTCTATCTGCGTCGGAGTCTTGGTTATCATTACCCTCATTTGCTTTTGTAAAGACCCAACCATCTTGGATAATAAACTTAACTGAGTACTCACCTGCTGTTAAATTAGCAAAAGAGTATGTACCATTCTCATCTGTCTGAGTCTCTTTTATCTTCTCATTTGTATCATAAAGCTCAACTTTGATTCCCTCAATGCCCAATTCACCCTCATCCTGTTTGCCATTTTTATCCATATCTAACCAAACTCTATCACCAAGCATAGCCTTTGCACTATCAGGATATTCTACTCTCTCTTTTGCAGTATTTGACCAGTTATCTTTGCTATCAGCTACCTTGTACTCTACAGCTGTTGGGTCATCTATAACCCCCTCTTCGGGAGTAAAAGTAATATCTCCTGTAACACTATCAACACTCCAAATACCTTCACCTACTACAACTAGCTTTTTACCACTATCTGTAGCATTTGGATGAACTAGTGTAACTGTTGTAGGGTCAATATCTTCATTTTCATCTGTATCATTTTTGAGAGTTTTTAGTGTGATAGCCTCTCCAACCTCATCAGCACTCTTATAGTCATCTTTGGCAATAGGTGCAACAGAAGGAGTCACTGGCTCCTCTCCACCCTTGTAGTGGCTTGGGTCTATATCTTGAAGAGTTGTACCATCTATACTTTTTGCATCTACTGTAGCTATATTTTTATATAATCCCTCTTTTGCTTTGCCCTTTTTGGATGTACAATCCATAGATTTGGCAACCTCTAGTTCTCTACTAGGACAGGCTATCTCTCCTAGTTTATCATCTTTTACAAATATCTCTTTTAGTTTTACATTACCAATATTACTAACCGTATAACTCCATACAATATCAGCATCATACTCAACCTCAACAGCATCCGAGGCATTATCTGCATCTACTCCATTGGTGTGATTCTCTATTTTGATTTTTGGTTTTGGCTCTGGTGAACCTCTGTAGTAGCTTGAATCAGAATCCTCTACCTCTATACCCTTTTCTGTTTTGGCAACTACCTTTGCAGTATCTCCATATATACCCTCTATAGCTTGGGCTATTTTGACACTACACTCCATAGACTCATTAACATCAAGAGAACTCTTTGGACAGGAGATTTTGCCTGTTTTAGCATCTGATACAGAGATGATTTTGAGTAGAACATTACCCTCGTTATGAATAGTATATCTCCATCTGATTTCAGAACCAAAATCAACAGCAACAGCATTAGCCTCGTCATCTGCATCTACTCCATTGGTTAACTTCTCTATATCTATTTTTGGTTTTGGCTCTATATAGATACCTATATCTGTACAGTCATAACTAGTATCATATAGTCTACTTTTACATTTTCCACTCTCATCTGCATCTGAATTGCTACAGCTACCACTTGTATCTCTTGGACTTACGGTATATCCACTAGGTATAGTAAATTTAACATAATAGTAGTTGTCTGCAACCACATTTTCAAAACTATATACACCTGAACTATCTGTCTCTGTTTGAGCAACTAATTTATTGCTCTTGTCATAAAGCTTAACCTCCATAGGTTTATCATATCCACTCTCACTATAATCCTGAATCCCATCAAAGTCACTATCAACCCAGACTCTATCACCAATAGTTATCAGCTCAGGTTCAGGCTCTATCACACACTCTGCTCTATCAGGAACCAACAGGGTCTCAGGCACGATAATATCTTGGTGTTGGTCATTCTCATCATTCCATAGATAGTAGACTCTCATAGGTTGATATTTTTTCTGCTCTATATTGTCTATAATCAACCTAGAGACCTGTTTCATACCCTCCTTTTCATCATCAGTTAAATCCATATTATCTATATAATCCTCTATCTTTGAAAAATCCTCTCTCCAGTCCGAATAGAACCATACAAATGAGTTGGAGACGATATTAAACCAAATATGCTTATTGCTACTATCAAAACTATCCTCTATCAGAGATATAACCTCAGGGTCACTCATAAATCTAAAGAGTCGAGATAGTTTATCCCTCTGCTCATCGGTAAACCCTCTTCTATCCTCCATATGCACAGAGTAGTTCTCTCCATCTGGCCCACTATTGGTATACTCATGACAATACCCACTAGCTACAAGCCCTTTGAACTTGACATCCAAAGAGGCTCTTTTAGCCCAAGTTTGACTAGAGTCATGTTTTCCAACCATCCCAACACTCAAACTAGGAGATTGACAAGCCTCATTTTCGTGATGCAATCCTGCATCAAATGTTTTTTTAGTAGCAGAGAGTGTAATATTTTTTATCTTACCCGAAGCATCAAACTTATTATCCCCCTCTCTAGCTGAAACAGTCCAATATGATGGCAAATCAAGCTCCAAACAGTAAGGCTGACCCATCACAATATCATCAAAACGATAATACCCCACATCAGAACTCTTGGTTGTCGCTTTTGGAGTTCCACTACAGTCACCATTTTCATAAAGTTTAACAGTAATACCATAAATTCCCAACTCACCCTTGTCCTGTATGCTATTTTGGTTATAATCAAACCATATATAATCCCCCATAGAGAGCTTAAGTCCCTCGGACTTGGAAATTATATTGCTACCCTTTTTCTCTTTTTCGTACATAACACTCTTTCCACTAGTATCAAAACTAGAGAACTTAACCTGTGCAGAGGAGTAGGTACTCACTATTAATATCGGTAGAACTATATTTTTTATACTCTTATAGAATCTAAAATTACTCACTTTTGGCTCCTGTATTTTTTATAAAAATTATTTTTTAAAATTAAAATTTTATTTTAATTTCTATTTTATATTAATAATTCTTTAATTATCTTTTTTAGTATAGTCAATTGTATTATAAGTAAAAGATAGTAGAATAATCTGTTGAATAGTTATCTGTTTATGTTTTATTAGATTAAAGTTATTTGAAAAATATGATTTTTTATGAGAGAGGGATGAATTTGTATTGGAGTTAGTAGTCTATCTATATATATTAATATGAACACTTATAAAAATAGAGTGTTCATAGTTTCTATTTTAATTCTACAAGCCCATTTTATTTGGATTGAGTATATTATTAGGGTCAAACGCCTTTTTAATATCCTTAAATAGTTGCATCTCCTCATCCGAAAAGGCTATACCCATAAATGGGGCTTTGCTAGTTCCTATTCCATGTTCGCCACTTAGTGTTCCTCCCATCTGGACTACCATCTCAAATATCTCCTCTATACATTTGTGACCCTCATCTATTTGACTTATATCTATCATAACATTTACATGGATATTACCATCACCTGCATGACCAAAACATGGGACTTTGAAGTTGTATCTATCTCCTATCTCATAGATTTTCTTCAAAGCTTTTGGTAGCATAGAGCGAGGTACGGATATATCTTCGTTTAGCTTTTTATTTCCAAATATTGTAATAGATTGAGATGCGTTTTTTCTAGCATACCATAACTTCTTGGCTTCATTTTCATCTCTAGCTACTCTAAACTCTGTTGCTCCATTTTCTCCAAATGACTCCTCTAGTGTCTTTAGCTGAAACTCAACCTCTTGTGTTACATTTCCATCTACATCACCCACCAAAACAGCACCTGCATCTGTTGGTAAATCTACACCCAATTTTTCTATTAAAGCCTCTATAACCAAACTATCCAAAAACTCCATAGCCACAGGGTTAGCACCAGCAGAGAGAGATTTAAAAACAGCATTCATAGCATTATCAACAGAGGGAAAAATTCCCATATAGGTCTTTTTGTATTTTGGTTTTGGTATAAGCTTTAGGGTCAACTCCGTTAAAATTGCCAAAGTCCCCTCTGATGCTATCAATATACCTGCTGTATTGTACCCTGCTACATCCTTGATAGTTCGTTTTCCTGCTCTAATTATATCACCATTGGCTCGAACAGCTCGTAGTGCCATTACAAAATCTTTTGTAATTCCATACTTGGCCGCTCTCATACCACCTGCATTTTCACTTACATTACCACCTAGAGTAGAGTACTCTTCACTAGCAGGGTCAGGTGGATAAAATAGCCCTTGTGATTCGGCTCTCTTTTGCAAATCCATATTGATTACAGCAGGTTGAACCACTGCTACCATATTTTCGGTATCAATCTCTAGGATTTTGTTCATATGCTTCTCCATAGCCATAACAATACCACCATTAGCAGGTAATGCACCACCTGTAAATCCACTTCCTGCACCTCTTGCAGTTATAACTATTTTGTGTTCATTGCAGTATTTCAAAATATCACTCACATCCTGCTCATGACGAGGAAAAATAACAGCGTCAGGTTCATATCGTGTACGAGTGGCATCATAACTATAGGCTATCATATGGGCTTTGTCATCATATATATTCTCTTTGCCCACTATATTGGTCAATGCTTTTAAGTGCTGTTTATCTATCATTTTATCAATCTCTCTATCCCTTTGTAGTACTCTTCAAACTCTTTTGTATCTGATGAAGAGAATATATCTGTATCTATCTGTTCAAATCGTGCATAGAATGGAGATTGAGCATTTTGATTATTAAGAGTTATCGGATTTTTGGATAGGACAGCTCCACTAATAGGGTCAAGAGCTACAATAGAATCTCTAGTTGCAATCAATACCAATCCTACTTGAGCATTTTGTGCAAATGCTTTTATATTATCTGGTGTTAGATGAATCTCATCATTATTTATTAGGTGCATAGCATAAGTATCAGGGTGTATCCAAGACCTTTTGATAGATTGGGTAATCTCTCTATAACTCCGTCCATTGGGTGCAATAAGAAGAGCATTATTATAATAGTTTCCAAATATAACTATATCTCCCTTTTTAGCTTCTGTTTTGATATTTGGCAATTTTTTATGACTCAATATATTATATGGTTTCAATAGAGCTTTATTACCACCTTGACTTATAACCGAATAGGTAATTGCAGAGAGTCCATTACCATACTCATGTACAACAATACCACTCATACCCTTCTGTACGCTTTTTGATAGTTGGATGCCATCTTTATTGACAGCTTGAATAGTTGTTTTGATAGTTGTCGGTAGTTCTAGTGCCAATAACGATAGTGTTGCTAATACTATAAGTAGAAGTTTTTTCATAATTTTCCTTAAAAAATTTTGGGATGATTATACTTGTTAAAAGGTTAATACATCCTAAATTCTATTTGGCTCTTTGGAGTAGTTATACTAAAATAAACTCTACTCCATCTTTTGACCCAATAATCAAATTTCTCTATTAAGTAGTTATTTTCTATAGCCATTTTATAGTTACTTATGCCATATATTATCTTTTTCATCTCTCTTCCTTATTTCTAAACTCATATTTCCTCCTCTACGACTAATAAACCAAATTAATCCAAAAATAGCAAAAAGAGTAGGTAATCCAATTTGAATCCAAGCAGATATTTTTATGCTTTTATTTAAGATATCTTTGTGCATACTATTATCTATCTCAATATCTGTCATATTAGCTATATGGTTCATAGCAGATATTGCCAAATCACCTTTTGGAATACTTTGATGGCATGATAGACAGACACCTTGACGGTCTAGTTTGTCTCTTGTCTCCTTGGGAAGGGGATTTCCCAATCTCCAGTGGTTATCGACGGTTTGGACTTGTGTTCCATTCTCATCTATCATTACAGAGTAGTCATGTTTTAGATTTGGGATTGCAGGGATTTGTTCATCTATTTTTTTTGGTAGAACTTCTCTATCTGCACTCATTAAATCTATAATAGAGCTTTTGCTTTGGTCTGAAAAATATTTTCCACCATTAATACCCATACCCAAAGCTTTTTTACTTGTGTGACAACTCTCACAACTTCTCGATTTTTTACTTACTGTATGGGGTTGAACTTGAGACATAGTTATCGCATTTTGTCCTTCACTTCCAGCCCCCTCTACATTTGGAATTTTAAATATATGATTTTGAAGTAGTCTATTTCCATTTTTGCCGATAACTGTTACGGTAGTTTGACACCCTGGGATTGTAGGAGATACTCTACCCTCTCCATTAATGGAGAGGGCAGGATTTTCCCATCTAAGATAACTTCTAGTCTCTGTAACTTTTCCATCTACTAAGAAATCTTTTAAGCTATCTTCACCTGTTACTCCATGAATATTATGGTATTTAGATGCTTTTAGATAGTCAGGGTTCTGTTTTCCTTTTGAGTAGTCTATCTTGACATGACAACCATAACATTGAGGTGCCCAAGTAGCATGACATGTATAGCACTCTAGTTTGGAGTTGTGAGCCTCTATCCTGTCCATAGCTATTAGGGCTTTTTTAGATAGTTTTTTTTGCTCTTTTAGTCTCTTTAGAGGAGTTAACTCTATATCTCTACCAGAGGAGAGGTGCATAATAATCTTATTGCCATCTTTGACAGCTTTTGTTAATGGATTTCCTCTAGCTGTTAGTAAAAATCCATCTCCTCTATCTTTTGGAATTGCACCTTTTTTGAGATAATCGGCTAGGGTTTTGATAGTTCCTCTTGGTTTTCCATCTTTTTCTCTCATACTAAACTCATCAGAGTATCCCAAAGGCAACTCCCAAGGGTATTTTTGGGTTGTTCCATGACAATCTTGACACTCAATTTCAACTGCTCCCAAATTAGCTCCCACCATAAAACCATCTCCGTGCATATCACTACTTGTATGACAATCTTGACATAGCATACCTTTAGAGTAGTGAATATCTTCTGTTAGGTGTAGGTATCTTTTTGTATGGAGTTTTGGTTGAGCATTTCCATTGCTATCAAATGTAGCTTTATACTCTGTCTCCATCAAGCCTTGATATGATACTCCTATTCTTTTGCCTCTGTTGTGACAAGTGGTACAGGTTTCAACTGGAATTCCTGAATATCTTATACCATGAATATTTACTTTAACATCTCTGGAGGATTGGATTTGATGAGTTAGTATATGACCCCTTTTATCATGGGATATTGAGCTATCATCTCCCTCATAAAAGCCCTCATTGGAGTAGGGAATATGACAACTAGCACACCCCATTCCTCTATAATCTCCTCTTCTCTTTCTCCCTTTTCCTCCAGTATGACAACGCAGACACTCTTGACGCAAATATGTATACACAGCCAAAGATGGTTCTTTTTCAATCTCATCTGCTGTTGGTGCTTGTGGTATTGTTTGCATCTTTTTTGGAAAGGCTTGGGACTCTTTTTTCTCCAAATCTCTCATATACTCTCTATAAGTTTTAGTTCCTAGTCTCTTATGGGTATTGTTTAGGTCATAGTTTGACATATAGTGTTGGTATCCCTCTTGCCCTCCAAATCCCCATAAAGCACCATGAATCTTTCCTGCTTCAGTATTCATTAGAGAACTCCATTGAGCTTTGACCTGTTCGGCATGGCACACTCCACAGGTATTGATATTTATCCATTGACTTGTAGGGGATGGATAGAACTCTTTTGGACCTTTGTGATTTAGAAAATATTTGAGAGTTCCTGAGTGAGAGATATTTTTATCATTACTATTTGGGTTACCCCCATGACAAACTATACAGTCATTTCCCTCTGCACCTGCTCTATTGGCTATTTTTAGAATCTCTTTCATCATTTTTGAGTTATTATCACGGATATGCTCTATCCCTTTGTGACATTTCCAACAGCTATTTGCAGATATAACTATGGTTAACAGAAGGATTAAGGATATGATTTTCATAAGATGCTCTTTTTATTTTATAATAGTAGAATATTACTTATTTTTATCTAAATTTATGGTT
>CAZSHP010000020.1:0-25659 GCA_964606545.1 uncultured Sulfurovum sp.
CTTTTTAAAAGTTAAAAATACTATAATCTTTTCAAATTATAACTATTAGGAGAAATAAGTGTTTAAAAAGATTTTACCACTCAACTTAATTATTTCACTACGGATGTTTGGGCTATTTATTGTACTGCCTGTACTCTCTATCTATGCGTTGAATATGCCCAACTCTAGCCACACTATGGTTGGGATTATTATTGGTGGATATGCCATAACTCAGATGATATTTCAAGTTCCATTTGGAAGTATGAGCGATAAGATAGGACGAAAAAAGACTATAATTATTGGACTACTGATATTTGCCACAGGTTCGCTTATTGCTGGATTAGCAGATAATATATATATGCTTTTAGTGGGAAGACTGCTCCAAGGAGCAGGAGCTATTGGTTCAGTAATTACAGCAACAATTAGTGATGTTGTTCGAGAAGAGGAACGAGGCAAAGCTATGGCAATTATGGGAGGAAGTATAGGTATGGCATTTGCAATCTCAATGGTTGCAGGACCTACTATTGCTGCTCATTTTGGAGGCGTTCCTACTCTATTTTTCTTGGTGACTTTTTTAGCTCTCTTGTCTATTGTGATACTTATCAAGTCAGTTCCAAATCCTCCCAAGATTAAACACACCTATTTAGAGAGCGACAAGTTCAAACTTTTTGAAAATCGTAATCTAATGAAGATGAATCTAACTAATATGTTAGTCAAAGGGTTTATGACTTTTGCATTTATGATTATTCCTATTGTACTAACCAAAACTTATGGGTGGGACAAAGCTGAACTATACAAAATATATCTACCATCAATGATTGTGGGTATCTTAGCAATGGGACCTGCTGCCATGATAGCAGAGAAAAAGGGTAAATATAAGCTAATTCTACTCTTGGGAATTCTCTTTTTATCTATTGCTTATCTAATAATTGGTCTAAGTCATAGCTATAAGATGTTTGCAACAGGGATTATTATCTTCTTTATCGGTTTCAATCTCCAAGAACCTATCTTGCAATCACTTGCATCCAAATATGCAAAAGTACACCAACGAGGTAAAGTATTGGGAATTTTTAATAGCTTTGGATATTTTGGCACTTTTATTGGGGGATTTATTGGAGGGATGCTTCTGGATATAGTTTCGCTCAGTAGTATTGCTTATGGGATTATTCTACTCTGTATCGCTTGGGCGATAATGGTCTATACACTAGATAACCCTGCCAAAACCAAAATAGCATATATCCATCTCGATGATACAGACCATACTAAACATAGTGATTTACATAGTATAAAAGGGTGTGTAGAGTGGTATATAAATGATACAGAGCAATTAGTAATAGTCAAATATAATGAGGAGTTAATAGATGAGGAGAAGCTTAGAGAGGCTATTAAACTAATTTAAATGGAGAAAACAACTATTAATAATTTCAATAAAACAAAAGTCTTAACCATATCATCAGCACACTTTGCACATGATATATTTTCATCTTTTTTAGCTCCACTTTTGCCACTTATTATTGAAAAATTGGGGCTTAGTCTCTCTATGGTGGCTTTTTTGGATATTATTCGGCGAATTCCTGCACTATTTAATCCTCTTTTGGGGTTAATGGCAGAGCGAACTAATGTAAAATACTTTGTAATATTAACACCATCTATTACAGCTATAAGTATGAGTCTACTAGGTGTAGCTTCATCCTATTTTATTTTGGTACTGCTTCTTGCTATAGCAGGAATTAGCTCGGCTCTTTTTCATATCCCCTCTCCTACCATGATAAAACAATCATCAGGTGACGAGACGGGTAGAGGAATGAGCTATTTTATGGTTGGTGGGGAATTTGCAAGAACCCTAGGGCCTATTCTTATAACCTCTGCTGTCTCTTGGTGGGGATTGGAAGGGAGTTATAAACTTATGCCAATAGGTATAATCTCCTCTATACTACTCTATATCAGATTTAGAGATTTTAGTACACATATAAAAGCAAAAAAGTTTGAAAAGGGTGATGTAGGAGCAGTTTTAAAAAAGCATAAAAATCTATTCTATTTTTTAGCCTCTTTTATGCTTTTTAATTCGGCTCTAAAGAGTTCACTATCACTCTATCTACCTGTCTATCTAGTCAATAATGGTAACTCTCTATGGTACGCAGGTATTGCACTATCTATTTTACAATTTAGTGGAGTAATTGGGGTCTTTTTTTCAGGTAAATTTTCGGATAAATTTGGGAGATACAAGATTCTGCTCCTTAGCTCTTTGGGTAGTATTGGGTTTATGGCATTATTTTTATATACCCAAAATATAGTAATATTGGGAATCTTAGGAGTTTTTGTATTTGCTCCTGCACCTGTTTTGATGGCACTTGTCCAAGATACAAACTCACCTATGCCTACCTTTATGCACAGTATCTATATGGGGATAAATTTTGGATTTAGCTCTATTGTGGTTCTACTTATTGGAGTTTTGGGTGATAGTTTAGGGTTAAATCAGACCTTTATAATATGTAATATTTTGGGTATGGGTACTCTGTTTGCTGTCCTATTTATGTTGAAAAAGGAGAAATAATATGCAAGATTATCTACTATATAGCATTTTAACTCTACTGCTCTCTATGCTTTTTTCTATGGGAGGAGCAGGAAGTGGGGTAGCGTTGATTCCTATATTGCACTTTTTGGGACTCGATTTTACACTATCAAAAGCGATAGGACTCTTTGCAGGGGCAACGACAACTATAACTTCTAGTATTATGAATATCAAACGAAAAGTTGTGGAGTATAGTTTTGTTATTCCTATTGCATCTATGATGTTACTCTTTGCTCCAATAGGTGCTTATGGTAGCCGTTTTATTGATGAAGATATTGTTAAATTTCTCTTTATGTTAATGCTATTTTATAGTGCTACTATGATGATGTTTGGCAAAAAAAAGGCTCTATTTCATATCAAGGGGCATATGGCTCTTTTTGTGGTTGGGGCCATTGTTGGATTTTTATCAGGGCTTTTGGGTGTTGGTGGAGGAAATATTCTAATCCCTCTACTAACACTTTTGGGCTTTGCACCCAAAAAAGTAGCTATAGCTGTTAGCTTTGTTGTTCCATTTTCAGCTCTTGGTTCATTTTTTACCTATGCTAGTTATGTAGAGTTGGATTGGATGCTTCTTTTGCTAGTGGCTTTTTCAGCTATCGTTGGTGGTTATATTGGTAACTATATGATGCAGTTCAAACTAGAACAGAAACAGATAAAAAAGCTAATGGCTCTATTGCTCTATATGTTGGCGTTTAAGTTGCTGTTTTATTTTGTATCTTAAAAAAATTTAAATAATGTATAATTGATTATGGTAGAATATCAAAATTATAAAATGGAAATGGTATGAATTATTGGTTGGTTATAGCTTCGCCTGATAAGTGGTTTTGTGGTAAGTGTAGAGAAAATGCTAAAGTAAATGATGAATTGCTTAATTTAAATATTCAATCTTGGCGTGTTAAAGAGTCTTATTTTAGAAATGCTAAAATAGGGGACAAATGTATTATTAAAATAGGTAATGATACGCGTTCTATTGAAAGAAGAACATTAAAAAATGGTGAAGTTGTAGATTTACTAGAGTCAGGTATCTATGCAGTTGCTGAAATTTTTAAACCTCTTTATATTGATGAAGAGGGTATTGATAGAATTCAAATAAAAGTTACAAAAAATCTTTTTAAGGATAATATACTTATAAATAGAGAGATGGCAGAGAAAGTATTAGGCAGAGATTATCGTTCTCTATCTAGTAAAAAGTTGGATAAAGAGAAATATAATAAAGTTCTTTCACTTATTGAGATTGAAGAAGATTCAGAGATTGATTATGATTTAGAAATAGATAATTTGGAAAATGAAGAGAGTTCAATCTATCCTGTCGAGGTAAAAATACAGAGGGATATGTACTCAGTAAGAGAGTTAAAAACTGATTATGAAGATAAAATGTTGATTTTAGCACCTGATTTTCAAAGAGAGTCAGTTTGGAGTATCAAACAAAAATCAGAACTAGTTGAATCTATTTTAATGGGAATACCTTTACCTATGGTTTATTTTTTTGAAGGAGATAATGGGGTAATTCAGGTGGTTGATGGAAAACAGAGGTTAACAGCACTTTTTGAATTTTTGGATAATAAGTACCCTCTATCCTATAGTTTATCAATTCTTTCTCATCTAAGAGGATTAAAATATAGAGATTTAAAACCTGCTGAGAGAACCAAAATAGCAAGACATCAGTTTGTAGCACAGACAATTATTCCTCCTACCCCTGATAGAATAAAATTTGATATTTTTGAAAGAGTTAATCGTAAAGGCTCAAAATTAAGTAATCAAGAGATGAGAAATGCACTATACCAAGGTAAAGCTACAGAGTTACTAAATAGATTAGCATTAAAAGAGTCATTTTTAAAAGCAACAAATTACAGTGTGAGTTCTACTAGAATGAGAGATAGACATATGATTTTGAGATTCCTTGCTTTTTATCTATGGAAAAAGAGACTTTTAAAAGATAAGAATGGAAACTTAATAGATTATCGAAGTGATATTGATGAGTTTTTAGGAAAAACTATGGAGTTTATTAATCGTCAAGAGGATAAATTTATTGAAAAGTTGACTCTTATATTTGAAGAGACAATGAAATTGGCATTTTTAATAAGAAATGAGAGTGCTTTTATAATACCAAATAAAAAGCGTAAAAGAATTAATATGGCTTTAATGGAGAGTTTAAGTTATCTTTTTAGTCAAATTAGAAATAGTAATAATTCATTAGAATATAGAGATAAAATAGATAATCTATTAAAAGATAATGAGTATATTAGAGCATTAACCCAAAGAGTAGATAGTACTCGTAGTGTTGAAATGAGATTTAAAAAGATTGATGAGGTATTAAATAAATGATAAAAAAAATACATATAGAAGCATTTAAATGTTTTGAGAAAGAGAGTTTAGAATTTAGAAATTTAACAGTTTTAACAGGAACAAATGGTAGTGGAAAATCTTCTGCAATTCAAGCTATATTGCAACTTGCTCTACATTCAACTCAAGATTATTCTTCTCCACTTTTGAAATATTTGGATTTTATTTCTAATTTTGATGAAGTTGTTAATTTTAATATGGATGTAGAGACTTATAATATTGGGATAGATGGTTTTGGAATTAAACTAAACATTATTTTTGGACGAGAGATTGATGCTTTTATTGATGAGGGTATAAATGACAAACTTTCTTATAGCAAAGGAAATCTAATTTTTCTATCCGCTGATAGAATAGGTCCACAAGATACTTATGAAAGAAATATAAACCCTTTGGATAAATTTGGTATATATGGAGAATATGCTATTAGCTTTTTAGAAAAAGCAAGAAAAGAGAGATACAAAGTTATTGATGAACTGGTGCAAGGAGAAAGACCATTTCTTGATAGTCAAGTAAACTATTGGCTAAATCAGATACTAGAAACGGAAATAAAAACAGAAGAGATTTATGGAACAAATCAGATTAAAGCAAGTTTTAAAAATGGTAATGCTTTTGTACGACCTAAAAATATAGGTTCAGGTATCAGTTATTTAGCTTCTATTTTAATTATTTGTCTATCTGCTAAAAAAGAGCAGATTATTATTATTGAAAATCCTGAAATCCACCTGCACCCCAAAGCACAAGCAAAATTGGGTGAATTTTTCGCATTTGTAGCCTCAAAAGGGATTCAGATTATTATTGAGACACACAATGACCATTTGATAAACCGTTTTAGATATGAGGTCTATAAAGGACATTTGGATTCAAATCAGATTATTATTCATTACAAAGAGAAAAATGTACCTTTTGAGCAGATAGAGATAGGAGAGAATGGTAAATTTATTGATAAAAATGGAGAGAATAGTTTTCCAAAAGGCTTTTATGATGCAACTCTGCAAGAGATTTATCAGATAAATAGAGGAAAATAGTGTGGCAGATTTAGCACTAAATGACTCATTGATTAATGAGTATCTGAAATATAAGTTTCAAGATGATTATACTCCTGATACCATTAGAAAACTTTTTAAATATATTCAGCCTTTTTCGATTAGAGAAGGATTTTTTGATGACCCATCTATGGCAATGCAGATGGAATCAGACCCACTTATAGAAATAGTTGATAATTGTAGTAACGAGAAGTTGGTTCAAAATACTATTTTGAAATTAATGCTCGTTGACGAAGCCTCTTCTGTTACCTATAGAACGCTAGATATTAATGATTGTTATGAAAAATTAAAACCAAAATATGTTGGAACTTATATTAATAGAATGGGGAAAGATAAGGCTCTAAATCATATAAAGGCATTGTTATCAGATGCCATGTGGATACGAATTATAGATAGCTATATTGATACAAATCCTTCCCAATGGAATGAAAATAAAAATCTTTTAGAAAAGATACTTCCTTTTAGAAGTTTTGATTTAAAAATAGAGAGTGGTTCAACACGAGATAAAAGACAGCCTATTCCAAAAGATAAACAGAATGAATTGAATGCTATTTGTAGTGATTGGCAAATAGGTGCTATTCAATATAATGATAATAGTAAACATGATAGATATATTGAAACAGATAAGTTAAAGATTCTTTTAAGTGGTGGTTTGTATAACTTATCTTCTATTTCTAATAAAGATTTTACTTATGTTGTGGAGATAAAGTGAGAAAACTATTTTTACTACTATGGTTTATATTAAACCTCAATGCACAAGATTACCCCAAAGGAAAACTAGGCGAAGTAGTCAAATTGGGAGAAGATATTCTCCTACACACTGATACAAATTCTCTCTCAAAAGAGTATGTTAATAGCAAACTACAGTGTGCAAATTGCCACCGAAAAGGCAAAGATGGCAGAGTAGGAACAACAGATAAGATAGGTACTTTTATAGGAACGGCAACAGCTTTTCCTGCTTACTCTAAACGCTACAAAGATATTATTAGTTTACAGAATCGAATTGATGGCTGTTTTATGCGTTGTATGGGTGGGAAAAAAAGTGTGGTTAATACCAAAGTGGGGATTGCTGTAGAGAGTTATATTACTTGGCTCTCTACAGGGATGGAGATAAATATGAGTGCAAAAGCTCCAAGAACCCCACTAAAGATAGAGTCATGGAGCAGAAACAGAAAAAAGTTTCAAAAACTCTTTAAAAAGGTAACACACCAAAACTATCTAAATGGTAAAAAGCTATATGAGTCTAAATGTGCTTCATGTCATGGTCAAAATGGAGAGGGAGTTAGCTCTTTTCCTCCTCTATGGGGAGATTTGAGCTATACAGCTGATGGAAGTATGGCAAAACTCTCTAATGGGGCGACTTGGATTCAAGATAATATGCCTTTGGAGACTCCTCAGACGCTAACTAATAGTGAAACCGTAGATATTACGCTCTATATAAATGCCCAAGATAGAGCCACTTATAATGGCTTTAGAGTGGAAGATAACTTCAAGAAACTTGGGTTAAATTTAAAACAAATAAAGGATACAAAATGATATTTAATCTCGAAAAAGATACTAAAATAAACGAAAATTACAAGCTTATGGCTCAAACAATTCTACCTCGACCGATTGCGTGGGTGGTAACAGAGGATAATGGAGTTATTAATATCGCTCCATTTAGCTATTTTATTGGTCTAAGTTCTGAACCTGCGTCTGTTTTGATTAGTGTAGGACATAAACCTAATGGGACTCCAAAAGATACATTGGCAAATATTCGTAAAAACCAAAAATGTACTATCTGTGTGGTAGAGGAGAAGGATTTAGAGAAGATGCACTTTAGTTCAAAAGGGCTAGATAGTGGAGTGAGTGAAGCTGAAACTTTTGATATAGCAACAAAACAGCTCATAGATGGTTATCCACCTATGATAGAGGGTGTTCCTACTGCCTACTTCTGTACGCTAAATCAAGAGATAGATTTGGGCGGTGGTACAACAATACCTTTGGTTTTAAATGTCAAAGAGATGTTTGTTGATGATAGAGTTATTACTGACAAAGAGAGACTTAGTATCTCGTTTAAGCCTGTGGCAAGAATAGGTAAGAGTTATGCTTTTTTGGGTGAAGAAATTGACTCACCTATTATTCCATAATTTTATAAAAAAAGTCATGAATAAGAGTATATAGCTCCTATTTAAGGATAACTATTATATAATACAAACAAATAATTATTATAATTTAGGATTATAAATATGATTGCTATACCCATACAAAAAACTAAAGAGATATTAACAATCTCAGCAGTACTTGATAGAGCAAAATGGTTTGCATTTATAAAAGATAACAAGATAGAGATAGAGGATAAACAGACATATACCCCTTTTGCTCTAAAGGAGTGGTTCTTCAAAAAGGGTGTAAAAACTATTGTTTTGAGAAAAATAACCAATCTTCAATATCAGATACTAAGAGAGGAGAGCAGTATGAAATTTGTCTATGCAGGATATAGTAGAATCAAAATGGATGATGCAATCCATAAATATAAAAATGGACAACTAACAACAATAGATAATAACAATTATAATAGTATTATTCATCGTTTTTAGTTAAAAAAGAGGAGTATATGACTCTTATTTAAGGATAGTTATATTATAATTTAATTCTATAATAATTATAACTATAGATTATAATTTTGCTTCACTTCTCTCTTAGATGGTTTGTGTAGGTAGATTTATGGGTCAAAGTATCTACTCCAAGCCTAATTATCTCTCCCCCTAATCTACCTACATAAGCTATCTCAAGCAAAAAATTATAAAGTTTAAGAGAGATAAACTTATCTCTCTGTACTAGTTTTGATATATAAATACCCTATATCATTACCAATAACTATCTTACCAAGAATATTCCAATTACCTTCTACTTTGACCTCTGCTATCGAAGAGTATACTCCATCTTTTAATTTAAACTCATTTAAATTAATATCATATGAGTCCTCTATAGCTCTAGTTACTTGAAAAGAGATATTGGCATCATCCATAATAGAGTTGCTTTTTTTATCTCTAATAGAGATAGATATTAAATTGTCCCCCATATGTAACATATTTTGATTTGTACTCTTCTTTTTTAAAGAGCGTTGACCATATAAAATATCTGAAACTTCCATACCAATAGTTTTATCATTGATAGTGATTTTAGTATTATATTTGTCATTAAACTTATTATTCTCTTCTATCATTTTATTGAAATTCTCATCAACATCTTGATAGGATGTCATAAAACTTCTATCTTCATATACAGGTGTATCTACAGCACTCTTAACAGTCCATATTATCATACTAAAAGTAATACCGAAAATTATAAAGAAGAGAAGTAACCATAAATGATATTTTTGAATTTTCATGTTAAGCCTTTTTTGCTCTAAGAACAGCATAAGTGTAGAGTAGTAAGCCTATAACAACAACTGTATAGATAAAAACTTTCCAAATAGAGGTAAAATCTGAATTTCCACTCCCTATACTTGACTCCAATTTTATATCTTTTGCCTCTGCAATAGAATCAGCTATCTCTGCATATCCATTTAACACAGATGCTGAAACCTTGGCATAAGGTGTATTTTTATCTTTTGAAGCTAGAAGTGGAACAACAAAATTATCCAAAACATCATTTTTATCAACCATTGATTTTAACTTTTGACTACTAATAATATTGACATGCTTATCTCTAATCGCCATTGTCAATAGAACAAAAGGAGTATCTAAACTTTTTGTAATATTCTCCTCAAATCTCTTGATATATGCCATCTTTTTATCCATATTTTCAAACTCATTTATGGGATAGAAAGGCAAAGCATGAACAAAAACACTAACACCAGTTTTAGTAAAAAGCTCACTACCTATCTCATCTATCTTTTTGATAGTTCTAGGGTCAATCATCTTCTTACCATCTAGTAAAAAACGGCTGTCAATATTAATATCTTCTGGAATTGTTGTATTTTCTGCTGAAAAGCTTGGGGTTATTATACCGAATAGGAGTGCAAGAAGCACTCCTATCTTTGTAATTGTTATCTTCATTTAGTTAACAAATACTCTTGTTGAATCAAAAAATGAGAGCATTATTGTAACCACTGCTGAAATAGCTAGTAAAATTCCTATAACTCTATCCATTATTTATCCTTCTCATTAATCCACATCTTATGATTCTCTGGACTATTCATTTTTAGTCCATTCAAATCTTGATTGATGTGATAAAAATTGGTTGCATTTGTCTGTTGAGTATCTATCGCCAAATAAGTTAAAACAACTGCAATAGTCAACAACAGACCAACAGCAACAGCATAACCAACTAGACCATGAAGGAAACTAAATAGTCCACCTTCTGTATTTGGGTCAATTTGTGTATTTCCTGCCATATTACTCTCCTGCTTTAATTGAGTTAAGGAATGCACTCAATGCTTTTGTTTGAGTCTCATTTAGACGACCCTTAAAGCTTGGCATTGTACCAATTGATGATTTTTTACCATGCTCTAACACTTTAGATACGAGATGAATATCATACTCTGTTAAGTTTGGAGCCATTCCATTCATACCTTTTGCATCTGGTCCGTGACATGATGCACATGCGGCAAATGCAGCAGGAGCTTCACCCTTTAATCCACCAGCAATCCATGTAGCAATAGCTTCAGCATCAGCACCACTAGCCATACCAGCAGGCATTGCACCCATAGCAAATCCTAGCTCCTCTTGACCATTTTTAATAACATTTAGAACTTGTGCTTTACTAATTCTATGTGTTAAGTCCTGAGCTTTACCATCAATACCCTCTGCATCAACACCGTGACATGGAGCACACTGAACACCAAATACAGACTCACCCATCGCTATTAAAGTATCTGGTGTTGGATTATCCCATTGAGATTTAAACTTACCGTTATACTCATTTACCTCTTCATTATACTGTCCAACTTGAGAAAATTGATTTGTTGGATACCCAATAAACATATACCAAAACATCCATACAATTGTACCGATAAAGATAACACCCCAGCCTACAGGAATATTATTTTTATACTCACCAATTCCATCCCAATTCTCATCTGCAAGTTCACCACCTGCTGTATCATTTTTAATCTGATTAACATATTTTAGTGCTACAAATACCGTAATAGATATAATTGCAATAGCACCTAGCATTGTAAGGTCATTAATATAATCTTCGCCTAGGCTAAAAGCGTCACCTGCCATAAAGTAGGTTCCAGCCATTAGAGCGACGATTAGAATAATACCACCTTTCGTCATAGAATTCATATTTATCCTCCTTATTCGTCTTTAACTGTCTCTTTTTTCAAGAGGAGCAGAGCCAAAAGAGTCATTATGTACTAAATCAGAATACTTTTCAAAATCTCTCTCACCTGTCTTTTGTCGTTTGTAGATTGAGTAAGCATAGCTATAAAAAACTACAAATACAAATAAAATAATAAAGAACTTCGCATACCCTTGAAATGTTAATAGTGTCTCTAGACTCATAATACACCTCTTACTTTAGAGAATTTAAGTAAGCGATTAACGCTACTATCTCTGGAACATTACCATTAGCAACTGCATCTTTAACCTCTTGGTTTTTCATATCAGCTGCAACTGCTTTAGCCTCTTCAAGTGCAGCAGCTTTAGCCTCTGCCCAAGTTCCTAATTTTGGCATACCCTCTGCATCATAAGGTACATTAAATACTGCTTTTTGTGTACTTGCATTAGCATAAGCTGTTGCAATATCAGCTAAATTTGTAAACTGATGTGGATAATTTGGCATAATTGAACCAGGTACAACAGCAGATGGATTCATCATATGATTCTCATGCCACTCGGTTGTTCTATAGTTACCAACTCTATGCAAATCTGGACCAGTTCTCTTTGAACCCCACAAAAATGGTCTATCATAAGCATACTCACCACTTAATGAATACAAACCATATCTATCTGTCTCTGATTTAAATGGTCTAATAAGCTGTGAATGACATGCATTACAACTATCTTTAATATAAACTTGTCTCCCTGCTAACTGCAATATTGTATAAGGCTTTTTACCTACTGTCGGCTGTGAAGCTTTTGCAAAATCAGGAACTATCTCAATAAATCCTGCAAATGCTACTGTTAAAAATAATGCTACCGCAAAGAAAAACGGTCTCTGTTCTAACCAATGAAACATAATTTCTCCTTTCTCTTAATTCGCCATCGGCGATGCGGTTGTTGGCTCAGAATCAAGCTCTTCACCTGCTGTTGCAGTTTTGTAAATATTGTATGCGAACATCAAGAACCCAGTAAGATATAGTAATCCACCAACTCCTCTAATTGTATAGTATGGATGAAGCACTTCAACTGTATCAATAAATGAATACAAAAGTGAACCATATTCATCATATGCTCTCCACATCATACCTTGTGTAATACCTGCAATCCACATAGATGTGAAGTATAATACAATCGCTACTGTCTGAATCCAAAATTGTGTCTCCATCAATGATTTGGAGTATAATTTTTTCTTGAACATTCTTGGACTCATATGGAAGATACCTGCCATAATCATAAATGCAACCCAACCAAGAACACCATCATGAACATGCCCAGGAATCCAATCGGTAAAGTGAGCAATAGCATTTACTGATTTGATAGCTTGAATAGGGCCCTCTATTGTTGATAACATATAGAATGTTGAACCAAGAACCAAGAATTTAATAATAGGAGATGTTTGAAGTTGACCCCACTCACCCTTCATTGTAAGAAGCATGTTAATTGCAGAACCCCAAGATGGAAGAATCAATACAACTGACATAGTAGAACCCATAGTCTGCATCCAATCAGGAACAGTAGAGTAGATTAAGTGGTGACCACCAGCCCAAAGATAAACAAACATTAATCCCCAAAACGAAAGAATAGAGAGTTTATATGAGAATACATTTTGTCCAGACTCTTTTGGCAAGAAGTAGTAAATAATACCAATAATTGGTGTTGTAAATACAAATGCAACAGCATTATGTCCATACCACCACTGTACTAAAGCATCATTTGTTCCACTATACATAGATATAGAGTGCATAATTGAACTTGGTGCATCACCTGACCAAAATGCTGTAGGGACTTCCATATTATTAAATATGTATAACATTGCAATTGCAAGGAATGATGACATATAGTACCAAACTGAGATATACAGTGTTCTCTCTCGTCTCATACCAATCATACCAAACATTGAAACACCCCAAAGAACCCACCATACTACAACAAGTAAATCAAGTGGCCACTCTAACTCTGCATACTCTTTTGAAGTTGTGTAACCTGAAATTAGAGTAACTACAGCTAGAAGTATAGTTATAAAGTATAACCAAAAATGAAGTTTTGCAACTGTCATTAAGAATTTTGACTCTTTTAGAGACATCTTTAGTACTCTCTGACCAACATAATACCATGTTGCGAAAATACCACTAAGTGTAAAACCAAAAGCTACACCATTAGTGTGTAAAGGTCTTAACCTTCCAAATGTACCGTACTCCCCTGCCAAATTACTTAGCTCTGGAAACGCAAGTTGGAAAGCTATGATTACACCAACAGTCATACCGATGATACCAAACAAAATTGTAGAAAATGTGAATAATTTTACTACCGAGTAGTCATACTCGAGTTCTGCATTGTTTTGCATCAATACCTCCTCTTTAAATTTTTGTCTATAGTTCACATGACAATTAGTGACGGAGAATGACACTAAAGTGACTATGACTAAATGGTAGTATTTAATGGTTTAATATACACTTAATGATTAAATTAAAATAGCTTTTTGTTTACTAACTGTTTACTTTCTATTATAAATTAAGTTTTTTTTAACATATTTTATCTGTTCTTGTGCTAAAAATACTTATAATATTATTATTTAGTTTAGGAATTTTAGATGCTATTAGAACAATATAGAGAAGCCATAGAAAACAGTAATATTGTATCAAAAACAGATACCTCTGGAATCATCACTTTTGTAAATGATGAGTTTTGTAAAATATCAGGTTATTCAAAAGAAGAATTAATAGGAAGAAACCATAATATAGTAAGACATCCCGATATACCAAAAAAGAATTTCAAACTTTTATGGAAAACCATTTTAGCAAAGAAGACATTTAAATCTACAGTAAAAAATAGAGCAAAAGATGGTTCTGATTTTTATCTGAATACCACTATAACGCCTATATTAAAAGAGAGTGGAGAGATAGCAGAGTTTATTGCTATTCGTTATAATGTGACTAAAGAGATAGAGTTAAAACATGCTCTTCAAAAACAGGAGATAGAGTTAGAAAGAAGAGTAAAAGAGCAGACACAAGAGCTACAGGAGTTAAACAGGACTTTGGAGAGTAGAGTAAAAGAGGAGATTAAAAAAAATGAAGAGAAACAAAAGATTCTCTTTATGCAGTCTCGTTTTGCATCTTTGGGTCAAATGATAGCCAATATTGCTCATCAATGGAGACAACCATTAGCAGAACTAAATCTAACCCTATTCAATATGAAAAAAGCATCAATTAGAAATAACCCAAAAGAGATGGAGTTATATTATAAAAAATCAAAAAAAATAACTAAAAATATGTCAAATACAATAGAGGATTTTTCAAACTTTTTCAATCCAAACAAACCCAAAAAAACATTCTATATCTCTGATGCAATCAATAATGCACTACATATATTAGAAAGAGATATAGAAAAAAGCGACATTAAAATAAAAACAATATTTAAAAAGGCAAAAGTAAAAGGTGTATCAAATGAACTTACTCAAGTAATTATAAATCTACTCCAAAACTCAAAAGACGCATTTAGAATCAATAAAATTATAAATCCAGAAATTAGCATTATAGTCTCGAAAATATTTATAAAAAATCGTTCTTGTGCTAAAATATTATTTATAGATAATGCAGGAGGAATAGAAAAGAAGAACATAGAAAAGATATTTGAGCCATATTTTAGTACAAAACATCCCAATATGGGTACAGGTATAGGTCTTTTTATGTCAAGAATGATTATTCAAAAGAGTTTGAGTGGTATAATGGATGTAGAGAATTTTAAAAATGGTATAAAATTTACCATTATTATACCACTTAAAGGAGTAGAGAGTAGATGTATGACAGTTTAAAACATATCAGAATTTTACTAGCTGAGGATGAAAAGAGTTTAGCTGAACTTATGCAGAGTGCCATAGGTGATTTTTGCGAAAGCTTTACTGTGGTAAATAACGGAGAAGAGGGATTAAAAGCATATAAAAAAATCCATCCTGATATTGTAATTACTGATATTATGATGCCAAAAATGAATGGTCTTGATATGGCAAGAGCAATCAAAAAAATAAATCCTGAACAGATTATTGTTATACTATCTGCCTATAGTGAAACAGAAAAACTTCTAACAGCTATAGACTTAGAGATAAAAAAATATTTTATAAAACCATTTGACCCAGATGAACTATTGGATTATCTCTGTGGAGCTATTGATAAGATAGAGATAAAAAAAGTTATTTCATCCAATGAAAACTATATATTCAATACTAAAACAAAAAAACTATATAAAAATAATGAAATAATCCAACTCACAAAAAGAGAGATAGATTTTATCGAGTTATTAATAAATCAATCCGATAATTTCATAGATGATGAAACTATAAAAAGAACGCTTTGGAATGAGAGAAATGTATCAGATGATAGAGTTAGAACTTTTATTAGAAGATTAAGAAAAAAAACCTCAAAAGATTTAATTAAAAATGTCTCGGGACAAGGTTACGCTCTTAATTAGAACTCTCCTCACCTCCACCTTTACCATTTATAAGTCCTATAGCAATAGAGAATAATACCACTACAGCTATAACTATAGCAATAACCAATCCCTTCTCTTTGCTATTATTATCATCTTCTTCTATTTCTATCTTTTTACTTTTCTTCAAATCAGCTAATTTCCCTTCAATAAACGGAGTATTATTCTCTACTAGTTTTACTATCTCATTATCAAAATTTTGAGTATGTTTTTTAGTAAAATGAATATTATATTGTTGATTGGGATTTGCCATAAAATATAGATAATTAGGTGCTGTTTTTATCTTTAGACTCTCTATTGTTAATGGGCTCTCTTCACTATTATCAACTCTTAATCGTATAAATTTTGTACTAGAATTTAGAGATATTTCCTCATCTTTTTTTTCTGAAAATTTAATCCTTTTTAATAAATGTTTCAAAATAAAATGCCACTCCTTTTGAGTATTCCCAACATATATCTTTACTAACCTATTATACTCATCCTCTTTGATATTGGGAATAAGCCTATCAATAGGAATACCATCAGGTTTAAAAATATAATCTGTATAATCTAATTCAATATTTTTCAGAAATAACGGAACTGTTGAAACATCATATCCATCATCACTAGAATAGGATTGTAAAGTTGGAGAATTTGATTTTATATAGTGATTTTCTATTGTGCTATTAGAAGAGTAAATCCTAATATCATTAGAAACCATTTTACTATAGAGTTCATCATCTATTTTAACTCTTATCAAAGTAGGAGTTATAATTCTTTTAAATATTATCTCTTTGGTATAATAATCGCTACCTGCAAAAAGATTAACCACAGATAACCATATTAAAAATATTGCTCTCATCCATTCCCCTCTATTCTACTCTATTTTTTAGCCTTCTTATCTTTTAATGCTTTTACTCTCTCTTCTCGTCTAACAGCATCTCTCAAGTCCTCTTCACTATCAAATAAAAGTCCATCCATAGATTTTTTACTATCATCAAATTGACCATCTTTTACTGCCCAAATAAATATCCCTAGAAGCGTAAAACTTACTATAACTCCCACAACTAATTCTAATATGAGTATATTATTCAAAATTTAATCCTTTTTTATAATAGTTACTAATTAATTTATCTGTGAATTATAGCATAATCTTCGCAAAGTTAATTACTTCCAACCTTTACTTCTAATAAGTTCTCTTATCTTAACTATACGATTTTGTGGAGCAGGGTGAGTTGATAAATACTCTGGTGGAGTCTCGCCACTTTTAGCAAATTTTTCCCAAAAGCTCAATGCTGCTGTAGCTCTATACCCTGCCTTGTGTGCTAAAACTATACCTATATGGTCAGCCTCTAGCTCTTGGTCTCTTGAGTGAGGTAACATTACACCTAGTTGTGTACCTATACCAAATGCCTGCATTACCATCGCAGTATTTTGTGGATTTCCCTGCCCTATCATAACAGCATTCAACACCTGTCCTCCCATTTGTGCAAGTTGCCCTCTACTTACTCTCTCTGCACCATGTCTAGCCAATGCGTGACCAATCTCATGACCCATAACAGCTGCTAATTCATCATCATTAGCTATATACTTAAAGATTCCAGTATATACAAAAACTTTTCCACCAGGGAGACAAAAAGCATTTGCCTGTTTATCATTTTCTATAACAAAAAACTCCCATTTAAAATTGGTATGATAATCTCTCTCTGTAACTTTTGCAATTCTCTCTCCTACTCTTTTGACCATTGCATTTTTTTGTACATCTGCACTAACTCTCTCTTTGGCAAGTATCTGTTTTGCACTTGCATAACCCAATTTCATCTCCTCCTGAGGATTTATCATAATAAGTTGACTCCGTCCTGTTATCGGGGCTTTAGTACATCCTATGAATAAAAGTGCTAAAATAGCACATGAAGTTATTTTCTTTGTAAATCTCATCTCTGCTCCTATTGTTTAGAATGAGATATTATATCAAAGATAGTTAAAAAGGATAATTAGTGTTTAATATTGTATTAGTAGAGCCACAGATTCCACCCAATACGGGTACAATTGGACGGCTGTGTGTTAATCTTGGAGCAACGCTTCATCTTATCAAACCTCTAGGCTTTGATATAGATGACAAAGCTGTCAAGAGAGCAGGTTTAGACTATTGGAAAGATTTGGATTTAGCAGTTTGGGAGAGTTTTGATGAGTTTTTAGAGGTTCATCCTATAGATAACCATACTCATTTAGCTACAACAAAAACAGATAGACTCTATTTTGATGTAGAATTCAAAAGAGGAGACTATATACTTTTTGGTTCAGAGACAAAAGGGATACGAGAGGATATACTACTAAAAAACTCAAAACAGTGCATCACTATACCAATGGGTGCTAGAGGCAGAAGTCTAAATCTCGGTATATCAGTAGGAGTTGTAACTTATGAGGCATTGAGACAAAACTATGATGGATTTGAGAAGATAGTTATAAAGAATAAATTAGAGGAGATATTATGAGTTTTGGAGAGATATTTTATGTAGTTGCTATAGTACTATTTTCATATATGACATTTGTAATTATTCGTGGAAATTTTCAGAGAAAATTTGATAATGAGGGTAACAGATTAGACTCCAAAGAGGAGTATAAAAAGAGATAAAAGAGGAGAGTAACCTCTTATGCTGTAACTTTTTTGAAACCATTAATAATACTGTTGATTATACCTCTTGGTTTTATCAACTCATATATATAACCATCATAAGTTACCTTTCTCTCCTCCAAAAACCCCTCTAAGTATTCTCCTGAAGCTCTCATTCCATGAACTTTTTCTATCCTCAACATAACCTCATATAGCTCTTCAATCTCATATACAATATCATCTGTAGCGAACTTTTGAAAAGATGAAAATGCAACTATAGTCCCTTTTTCATTAAATCTAGGCTTGAGGTCTGCAACTACCCAATAGTACTCTCCACTCTTAGTTAGATTTTTCATTACAACCATAATCTCCCTACCTGATAAGAGATACCTCCACATAAGATGAAAAATAGCTTTTGGCATATCTGGATGTCTCAAGATATTATGCTGTCTTCCAAGAAGCTCTTTTTCACTATAACCTGAAATATCATATAAATTACTATTTGCAGATATGATATTTCCTCTAGTATCAGTTTTACTTAGGATAAATCTCTTTGCATTAAATCTAGCCTCTCTATCTATGGCTTTGGGTCTATTTATCATGATATATCCTTTTTAATATTTTATATACTATATTTTATTAAAAAAGATTTAAAAATATGCTTATTAATTGTAAATTATTAAAAAATATTCTAAAAATAACAGAAAAACAGTGGAGTTAATCTATTTAAGATGGGTGGCATAAATGCACCACCCTATTTACGCTTCTTCCCTGCAATCATCAATCTAAGTGCATTTAGCTTAATAAACCCTTCTGCATCAGATTGGTCATACACCTCATCCTCTTCAAATGTAGAGTGTTCTTCTGAAAAGAGTGATTTAACAGACTCTCTACCCACAACCATCACATTTCCCTTATAAAGTTTTAATCTTACAGTTCCCTCTACATCCTCTTGGGTCTTGTCAATAGAGGCTTGGAGCATCTCTCTCTCAGGTGACCACCAATAACCATTATATATTAATTTTGCATATCTTGGCATTAGCTCATCTTTTAGATGTGCCTCCTCTCTATCTAATGTAATAGACTCTATTGCTCTGTGAGCCTTTAGCATAATGGTTCCACCAGGAGTTTCATAACACCCTCTAGCTTTCATCCCTACATATCTATTCTCTACAATATCAATCCTACCAATACCATGCTTATTTCCATACTCATTAAGCGTTTTTAGAATAGTTGCAGGAGTCATCTCCTGTCCATTAATAGCCACAGGGTCACCCGATTTGTACTCTATAGAGATATACTCTGGTTTATCAGGTGCATTCTCTGGACTAACAGACCACAACCACATATCTTCATCAGGCTCTAAACTTGGGTCTTCTAATACAAGTCCCTCATATGAAATATGAAGCAAATTCGCATCCATAGAGTATGGTGACTCTTGACCTTGTTTTTTCTTTTCAATATTAATTCCATGCTCTTTTGCATATGATAAAAGTCTCTCACGAGAGTTCAAATCCCACTCTCTCCATGGAGCAATAACTGTAATATCACCATCAAGCCCTAGATACCCTAACTCAAATCTAACTTGGTCATTTCCTTTTCCTGTAGCTCCGTGGCTAACAGCATCTGCACCTGTTTGGTGTGCTATCTCTATCTGTTTCTTTGCGATAAGTGGTCTAGCGATAGATGTACCTAGCAGATACTCCCCTTCATAAATAGTATTTGCTCTAAACATTGGAAATACGAAATCCTTTACAAACTCCTCTCTTAGGTCAAGAATAAATATATTTTCAGGCTTAATTCCCATCTCTAATGCTTTAACTCTAGCAGGTTCGACCTCTTCACCTTGTCCTAAGTCTGCTGTAAATGTTACTACTTCGCAGTTATACTCATCTTGGAGCCATTTTAGTATAATACTCGTATCCAATCCACCAGAGTATGCTAGTACTACTTTTTTTACTTCTCTTTTCGCCATGCTATTGCCTTAATCAAATTTTGCGAATTTTAACATATATTCAGTTAAGTTTATTGGAAAAAAGAGGATAATATGCTTAAAAAAGGTGTGTCTATGGATAACAATATTATTGTCTTGGTGATTTTTGGATTAGTTGCTTTTATTTTGCTTATAAATATAGTTCAGTTTATTTCAAATTTTTTTAGAAATAAAAAAGATTACTCTCAAAGAGCGGAGGTTCTAACAGAGATAAACAAAAGTATAAAACCTAATTTAATCTCTTTGGAAAAGAAATTCAAAGATGATACAGGTGGAAAAGGGAAATTTGGTCTATATGTATTTGAACTATTCAAAGACAAATTCAAAGATAAAAACGAAAAATTTGTAGAAAAAGCTATCTGTAAATGTTGTACTGACTATGAGGGAGCTGATTGCAAAGAGGATTTCTGTCTTGAAGGGTCTGGTGCATCTTGTGATAAAGATAAAGAAGAAGAGAAGAAGTAGAGAGATGGAAAATCATCTCTACAAAGCCTCTTCATCCTCTTCTCCTGTTCGAATTCGAACAACATGGGATATATCAGTTACAAATATCTTACCATCTCCAATTTTACCTGTATGAGCAGTATCTTTGATAGCATTAATAGCTGTATTTGCGAACTCTTCAGAACTAACAACAATCTCTATTTTTACTTTTGGAATAAACTCAACCACATATTCAGCCCCTCTATATAGTTCAGAGTGACCCTGCTGTCGTCCATACCCTTTGACCTCGGAGATAGTCATCCCCTCAATTCCTGCCTCTACTAGTGCATCTTTTACATCTTCTAGTTTAAATGGTTTTATTATCGCTTCTATCTTTTTCATAAATTATCCTTTAGAAAATTCGTAGGGTTGGCTTTAGCCAACCAATTTTATAGGTTCATACCTTTCTCACCATGAACAACTTCATCAAGACCTTTGTACTCTGTCTCTGCATCAACTCTACCACCACCTGTTAATAGGCTTGAGAGATAAAATATAACAGCTGTCATAATAGCACTATAGACCATAGTTAAACCAATTGCTTTAAATTGAGCTATCAGTTGTGTACCTATATTATAATCATCTGCCATTAGATATGGAGCAACAAATAGTGCTGTTGCTATTGACCCCCAAATACCAACTAGACCATGTACCCAAAACGCATCTAAACTATCATCTACTTTGAATATTTTTTTGAGCTTGGCAACACCAATAAATCCGAGAATACCACCAACTAAACCAATAATAATCGCTCCACCAACACTAGCAGACCCACTAGCAGGAGTGATAGCAACCAGACCAGCAACAGCACCCGATGCACCACCAATTAGTGTAGGGGTCTTATAGACTATATACTCAACAATCAACCAACCAATAACACCTAGAGAGGCCGCGACATTAGTAGCTAAAAATGCATTACCTGCAAGACCATCAGCTGCAACTTCACTCCCTGCATTAAATCCAAACCATCCAAACCAAAGCAGTGCAGCACCAAGCACAGCAAATACAGGAGAGAATGGCTTCATGGCAGACTTACCATAACCTTTTCTTTTGCCTAAAATCATAGCAACAACAAAACCTGCAACACCTGCATTAATATGTACAACAGTACCACCTGCAAAGTCCATCTCACCAAAGTTCAGAGTCTCACCTCCACCCCATGCCCAGTGTGTAACAGGTGCATAAACAGCCAAAATCCAAAGTGCAGAGAAGATAACAAATGTAGAGAACTTAACTCTCTCAATCATAGACCCACTAGCAATAGCAACAGCAATAGCTGCAAATGTCCCTTGGAATGCAACAAAAAGTAGTTCAGGTATAGTTCCTGTCAAACTCTTGTCTGTAATTCCATTTAAAAGTATCTTGCCTGTACCAAAAAAATCACCATCTCCAAATGCAATAGAATATCCTGCCACAACCCATACCAAAGTACCAACAGCAAAAGCTATAAGGCTCATTCCCATGGTATTCAAAACATTTTTGCTTCGTGTCATACCACCATAAAACAGAGCCAATCCTGCTGGTGTCATAAGCATTACAAATGCTGTTGCTACAAGCATCCATGCCGTATCTCCTCCACTAAGTACATCATCAGCAGATGCAATAGCTGGAAGAGATAATAGTGTTATCAGTGCCAAAAATCTATTTTTCATAAATTTACTCCTTGTAAGTTTTTTAATGCCAAAGTATAGCTTGATTTGTTATTAAATAGACAAAGTTATTGTATAAAATTTAATCAGTATATTGTTTGAAAAATATAGTTTTACATAAAAAGGATGATATTTTGCATATTATTCAAAAGATTGTGGTTGAATTGGGGGAGATAATCGAAAATTAGGGGCGTTTTCAATAGCATAGAGATTATTTGCTAGTCAAAGCCGACATGCCACTCCTCACTCACTATTATTATATTATTGACAACTATTCAATATTTTAAAATCCAAATATATTTTTAAATACCGATTTTTGACCTAAAAATACAGTTATAAGTATTTTTAAGTGATAATATAGTGATATTTTATTTAAAAAAAAATGTATTTTAAAAAATATATAATAGGTAATAGTTATAAAAAAAGAGAAAACCCTGATTTTATTATGCTTTTTACAGCAGGAATACCTCCTATATCTAATCTATATTTTTAGAGGTAAACCCTCCTTCAATATCAAGAAGTTTAATATATTTAAGTAACTTATTCATATTCTCTTTTTTACCAACAAGAATCAAACTATTTGTTGCATTACTATCAATAACATTTACCCTTTCACCGTAAATACTTTGGGGAAATAAAGATTTTGATATTGCCTTTATATCTTGGTGAATATCTTTTACAGAAGCTTTTTTAAACTTAACAATTGTTGCATCAAGTGGCTTTACCGACTCAATTTTTTTAATTACCTCTTGAACTCTCTTTATACTCTTTGGATATGCTGTAACTACTAGCATATTATTAAACTTAAAAGAGATAACTTTTGCTTCTTTACCTAAAAGTGGTTTAATTTTTGCGCGTATAACAGCAGAATTATAATACTTTAGAGGAAAAAATACAGTTTTCCTCAAATTAGAAGAATTTGTTTTATTAACATCTATGGTAGATTCTATATCTCTTGTCTCTTCTGCATTTAGTGATACTACTGATAATAGTGATACTATTAATATTTTTTTAATGATTTTCATATTTTTGTTCCTTATTTTAATGTTTAGAATTATAACTTTTTTATCTTTAACCTCTAAATTTTCAACTCCTTATACCCTTTCGTGTCCAACTTGTCCAATTAATATCAAAACCTCTTATTCCTTTATTAAAAATAATTATAGAGAGTAGTTATAAGTATGTGAATAACTCATCTAAAGCCCGAATTTATGGGAAAGTCAAAAAAAGTTTCGTGTCCAAATTGTCTTAATATTGTGTCTAAAATGTTCTAATTTCGTGTCTTACATGTCAATATCATGTCTAATTTTAAATAAGGACATATTAATGTAAATGAGGTTCTATTATATCATCCCGAGATAGAAGCCAATTTACGAGTTAGCTCAAAAGGTCTTTTGTATTGGGACAATGGGCATGAACTTAATGCTCTTAAGGCTAAGGATTTTTGGAAATGGATGTTTGAGAATCAGGGGGAGTTGGTTATTGGAAATTAGGATATTTTTTAGAGAATTAACACTTCAAATATTGATAGTTTTTTAATTTAAACAGATATAATTCTAAAAAGAGAAGAGTATATGAAAAAAGAAAATTTTGTACGAGAGATAGATTTAAAAAGAGAAGATATATTACAAGCTATAAAGAAATATAAAGAGTTAGAATCTCTTAATAGATTAAATCCCAATCAAAGAATAAAAAAGTATTTTTTAGAGTTTGAAGGAGAAGAATACCCATATGCCTATATCGCTGACTTAGTTGAGAGACTAGATGTATATAGCCGAAAAAAATTAAGAAAACATTTAGAGGAAAAATTAAAATTTACTATCAAAGAAAATTAAAATCTATAACTTTAGTTTACAAAGATATTCTAAAGTTATAAAATCTAAAACAACCCACCCTGAATCATCCTACCACTCCTAAAATTCCCTTCAATCCACCCCAAAAACTCATGACGAAATTTTATCCCCTTAACTCGCCCTCTATATCTATCAACAATAAATAAATCCTCATAGTTGCTCATTGGCTGATAAATATTATTATCCTTTTTGATAATTGAATTCTGAACCAACCATCTATTTAAATCTTGTGTTCGATGAAAGATACTATCCATTCCATTTTTCAGATACTCAACCACTTCAAACGCTGTATATCCACTATTTTCTCGGTAGATAGACTCTATATTTTCACTATTGATTTCACTCTGCTCCAAAAATTTATCTTGGGCATAGAGCTTAATCTTTTTGTCTTGCTCAAAAGCACGATTAATATTGGCATAGCTTCCTTTGCTCTTTCCGTCCCATATTACAAAACTGTATTGACTATCATCTGTCATCGCTTTGTCTTTTTCTTGTTGTCTCTCTCTTCCACCTATTATACTACTTGGCACAGAGATGGTTTTTAGAGCAAAATTATCACTTGCTATGTATCTTGGCTGTGAAGAGATAAAGTAGATTGTGACATTAAAGTAGTTTAATGAAAAACAGTAGTCTTGAACCAAACTATCAATACCATTTGCATCTCCTACCAAAATGGGCATCTGATTATCAATAATTTTATGGATGCTCTCTTTTACCTTTTGAGGTAGTATTTTAATAGAGATTGAACCTGAAATAAAGACGCTGTTTTCTATCATCTGTTGCTCCTTGTCTTGGTCATGGTTAAGACATAGACACTTTTTACTTTTGCTTGATTGTAGAGCAAATCAGTCACAGCTCGAACCGTAGCACCTGAACGATAGACATCATCTACAAGTAGTATGCTTCTATTTTCAATATCTATATTTGGATTTAGTTTTAGCGAATTTCGTAAAAGTGCTTCTCTCTGTGCAGGGTTAGTTATTGATTTCAACTCCTCTACATTTGTTTTGAATAGAGCATCTTTAATAAGTGGTACAGTTGAGCTTTTACTTAGCTCTTCAACTATCTTATAGACTGGTTGAAAAGCTCTTTTTAGATTTGAAGGAGGGACAGGAATTATAAAGTCAACAGCAGTGATATTTTTTAGATTTTTGTTGATTATCTCAATTATTTTGGGAATAACAGTCTCATCAGAATGGTATTTTAACCTATTAATTAGCTCTCCCATTTCGCTTCTTTCATTGTCAAATTGGGGTTGACCATCAAAATTATCACCTAGATAAACACTACTAATTGTATGTAAATCTATAGCATACCCTGCTTTCCAATTTCCGTCAATTTTTATCACTATTTT
>CAZSHP010000021.1:0-25129 GCA_964606545.1 uncultured Sulfurovum sp.
CTTTGGTGATTTTACCACCCAAAAATAGATGAACACCATCAACTCTTTTACCTTCGCTATCTTTGGCTTTGCACCCTTCAAAACCTATATCAGCAATCCCATGAACTCCACACCCCTTAGGACATCCCGACCAGTTCATTCGTACCATTCCATTCTCTATCCCTACGGCTGATTTTAGGTAGTGTGCCATTTTGATAGCATCCTCTTTGTTGGGGATTACTGCAAAACTACAGGTCTTTGTCCCTGCACAGGCTATCATATCATTAAAATAGGTGTTGTTAAATGGGCTATATTTTTGAATAATCTCTGTAGCTTCAAAACTTGCTAGATTAGCAGGATTTAGTCCAAGTATATAGATATTTTGGTCATAAGTGAGTCTCAAATCACCTGAACCAAACTCTTTGGCACTTTGGGCTGTAGCTATCATATCTGTTCCACTAAAAATACCTGATGGGACTATAATTTTATAGGCGTAGTTTCCATCTCTTAGTAGTACCCTATTTGAACCCAAAGCTGTACTTTGAGACTGAACCATCATTACACCTGCACTCTCAAAATCCAATCCTGCTTTTTCTCTTATCGCCTCAACAAAATTGGTAACTCCTACATCTTTTAGCAGAAAATAGAGACGGTTTTTATTTCTGTTGTCACGATACCCAAACCGTTTAAATACCTCTAGTAGTGCCATAAAAAAGCTAGGTGCTTCCTCTACACTCACAAACAAATCAGCATCAATTGCCTGAACTCCTACCTTTGCACCTAGATAGATATTAAACCCAAATCGCCCATTTTTATTTGCCAAAACAAAACAGCAATCGTGACCAAAAATATTACAAGAGTTAGAGAGTGAACCAAGTATCCCAGTATTGAATTTACGAGGTAGAACCGAAACCCAATCAGGATTTTCTATAGTCATCTCTTGAAACTTATCAACTATAGGTTTTACAGGAATTAGATTATCATAAGCTAATCCATCAAGTGGGTCTGCTACTATATTTCGTGGATTATCAACACCTGTTTGAAAAGTAGATAGTCCTACCTCTTGTAGTCGATGTACCACTTTTGCAATATTCTCTATCTTGATATATCTCAATACTATCTGCATACGAGTAGTAATATCTATATAATCATCACCATACTCTCTAGCAACTTCACCAATGCAGTTCGCCTGTTCAAAACTCAACTGTCCAATAGGAACTCTCACTCTAAGCATAAAGTGTTCCCCTTTGTCAAAAAGACCAAAACATTTTAAAAAGTAGGCACTATCCTCTTTTGAGAGTTCTTTATAACCCCCTTGTGCGATATTCTCTAGTTGCTCATAGACCTCCATTGGATTTTTGAGGACTTTTATCTTCTCAACCTTGTTCTCTTTTTTGCTTCTTGATTCTTTAGCTCGTATTAAAATCTTCATATCGACTCTTTTTATAAAATTAGTCGAATTATATTTAAAAATTAATCAATATTTTTATTTTTATTGTATATTTTTTAATCACATGTTGATGAAAATAGATTTATATCAAAAAAAGTCTCTTATAAAATTTGTCGCTTTATTGATGGCTTTATCACTCTGCTCCTCATCTAATCCAAAATCTTTTAATCTATTTTTTATCTTCTCTGTGTCGCTTTTGTCTATATACTTCTCAACAACATTTTTTAGCTTTTTCTTTAAAAATTTCGAGCTATCAATAGTTACATGTGGTGAGTTGACATCTCCTTTTATAGTTCCACCTATATCCTTTTTATCCAATATCAGATGATATTTTGCATCTATATGGTTGCTCTGTTTATCTAATTTTGCACGATATATAGATATTTTGTTTCTTGAATTTTTTGCCAAAAGATTAAAATCAAGAGTATCTCCGACTATTTTGGCATCAAACTTAGTCTGATTATATACATCATCTGTCAAATCAATACCTGAAAACTGTTTTACCATATCTGTTAATTGATTTTTGAGGAGTTTTGCATTTGGAAGTTGAGTGGTTAGTTGACCTCTTTTTAGCCTCATATCATACTCTAGCTCTCCTGATAGTGGAGCAGAGAATATTAGAGGATATTGTAGTGTATAGAGAAGTTTTTTTACCGGAACCTCTTTGAGATTAGCATTTAATTTATCACCCATCATAGTAAAATCTATCTTGCCATCAAAACTATCTGTTGCCCCTGTTATTACTAACTCTTTATCCTTTTTGAGCTCTCCTACAATCTCCATTGAACCCTTTAGAGTTTTTCCAACAAACTCTTTTAATTTTGAGAGTTTGGGAATACTCAACCTATAATCTGCATCCAATTTCGACTCTTTGATACTATATATAATATTCTCCATAATTAGATTTACTATACTACTATCTATTTTCGCTCTTGAGTTAATCTGATTGTTCTCTATATCTCCATCCACATCTAAACTGATTTTGAGTGGCTCTCTTAACTCCAAATCTAGCTCTCTGTTAAGCACAGAGTTTACACCTATAGCATCAAGTATAGAGAGTTCAATAGTACCTTTTGGATTTTTCAGATTCTCTACTCTAATCTTAGAGTTTAGCTCCCCTTTTAGATATTTTGGTTGGTTGAGCATCAATAGCAATCTATCTATCTCTACTCTACTCATATCTATTTTTAGATTATCTTTTATCATAGATAGAGCCAACTCCCCACCTAAGCTTTTGGTTAATATAGAGACCTCTATATCTTTCTCTTTTTTCTCTATTTCACCTGTTAATTTTAACGCTCCATTTAGATTAGTATTGGTTATGCTCTCTAATTTTTTCAACTCTTTAATATCCAAGACAAATTCAGAAAAGAGTGCTTGAGTCTCTATATTGAATCTACCATTTTTCAGAAGTAGATTAGCCAAGTTGCTTTTAATATCTCCATCTATAGAAGCCTCAATCCCATTAAGTTTAGAGACAACTATACCATCTAGTGTAGTTTTTGGAGGAAGAACAACTCCTTGCTCTCTTAATATAACTTTGGAATTCAATAGAGTCTCGTGTAGTACAAGCCTAGCATCCCCATATCCTCCATTTTTCTCTATTTTTGGCATATCTATATTTAGCTCAAACAACCCTTTTGCATAGAGTGGTTCTCCAATCAATTTGAGAATCTCCTCTATTCTAGCATCTTTTATATCTACTTGAATATTTTGTGGTCTCTGCTCTTTGAACTCAAACTCATAGTTTAGATTCGAAGAGAGAGCAACCCCCTCCCCTTTTATATATATATCCTCTATAGAACCTTCTGCAATACCTCTTATATTGAGTGGCTGTTCTATTGAATCTATAGTGTATTTTAGATTAAATTGCTGAGAGAAGAGGTTCAAATCACCATAAATTTTTACTCTGCTATTTTGATTAATTTTAGCAGAGATAGTTATATGGTCACTATCAAGTCTATACTCCTCTATCTCAACAGAGAGATTGCTATCTGCTAGATTGGATTCTATAAATTTAGAAATATATGGCTTAGCCTCCTCATTAGCTATATCAGAGAAGAGTGCAAAAAATATAGCCAAGATAATTATGACTACTATTACTAATAGTTTTTTCATAAAAAATACCTTTTTTTATGAAATAGTAACCAAATTTGTTATTACAACTCTTTAAATTTTAATCTCTACTTTGATTACTATCATTTGTTGTATTATTCGTATCAATTGTAGCATTTTTATTATATACTACTTTTTTTAGAGACTTTTTAACTGTTCCATTTGTCTCGTTACTATCCTTAGGTGTTGTTATTATGGAGCTATTCATCTCTTTTGAAATACTAGTATCATTTATGGCTTTCTCTACACTTTTGTTCTCATCTACTACAGTTCTCACAGAGTTATTTGCCTCTGAAGTCGCAGAAGCTACCACCTTTTTCATCTCTTTAAACATATCACCAAAGCTAAAGTTTGCTGAAGCTATTGTTATATATCCTATCGCCATAACAGTTGCCATTACAATTTTTTTCATTTTTATCCTTTTATTTTTTTGTAATGGCATATTAACAACAAACATTTAAAAAGCTACTTACTTTCTAAATAACAGATAGTGCTTCTCAACCTCATCACCATAAACGGATATATCCGACTCACTAATGAGCTGTAGAGTTGTCAACTCCTCTAACCTCTCTACAGTATGATAATACTGAATGATTGTCTCTTGTGATTTCTCAAACCCACTCTCACCCTTTTCAAATAGTGTAAACTCTGATATATACTCCACATCATCAAAATCACTATCTATAGTAACAAAACGCTCCTCTGCATCTTTGATAAAAGAGCCAACAGCTAGTTCATCAAAGGCATAAAAAGAGTTAATATCACAGAGAAAATAACCACCCACTTTTAGATGATTCTCTACACAGAGCATAAACTCCTCTAGCTGTTTATCATCTAAATAGTTTAGCATATCAAAAACAGCCGTAATAATATCAAACTTTTTATCAACAACACAGAGGTCAATATGATACGCCTCTACCCCTTTGTCTCTAGTAACCTGAACCATTCTAGGACTCAAATCTATACCCATACTCTCGACAGTGGGATACTCTTCTCTAATTTGAACCAAAAAAGCACCCCTACCACAACCTACATCCAAAAGAGAGGAGAACTCCAACTCTCTCAAAGTTTTATGATAATTCTCATATAGTTTAGGTGTTACCTCATTGACTCCCAATAAATCCTCCACCTTTGAGTAGAGGTCAAGAGCTGTATATTCAACATTATCCATCTGTACGACCCTCTACTACTCTGTTTATCTTCTCGTATAGTGAGAGTATCTCATCTTTTTTAGCATAGTATGAGTTTTTGTTCGCGATAAGATGAACAGAGGATTCCATAATATCCTCTGCTACCTTTAATCCATTCTCTCTCATCGTAGCACCAGTATCTACAATATCCACAATAGCATCAGCTAAACCAACAAGAGGAGCTAACTCTATAGAGCCATAGAGCTTGATAATCTCAACCCCTACAGCCTTTTTTGCAAAATACTGTTCAGTAATATTCACCATCTTAGTAGCAATTTTGATATTGGGCTTTGACCAATCAAGCTCATCTTCGTTGCGAATACCTATAGAGACTCTACATTTTCCCAAATTCATATCCAAAAGTTTTACAATATCTAACTTCTTTTCAGTAATTACATCAAGCCCAACCATACCAATATCTGCCGAACCATACTCGACATAAGTAGGCACATCTTGATTTCTAACATTTAAAAATCTAAAATCCCCAACCTCCATAACAAGCTCACGCCCCTCAAACTTGAACTCTCCACCAAAAATTTCAGCAAAAATCTCCAATGACTCCTCTGCAATTCTCCCTTTTGGAAGTGCTACTGTCAACATCTCTATCCTTATGACTTATATTGATGGAATTATACCAAAGAACTCTTTTTCATCCCTAAAAATATCAATCTCTCATCAAAAATAGCCCCCTTAAAAAAGGAGCTAAGAAACTCTCCATCTCCACCTGTAATATAGAGCTGTTTATCTCCTTGATGCTTCTCTATTATAGCTTTGATAGAGCCAATAATTCCATAGTTTATCCCCTCTCTTGTCCCTATAGGCAGAGTATCTAAATCTATCTCCCTATCTAGCTCTGTTTTTAGAGCAGTTGAGATAGTAGCATAGGCTTTGATATAAGCTCTCAAGCCCAAAAGAAGAAATCCTCCTCTATATACTCCACCCTCTACAATATCTACAGTAATTGCTGTTCCTGCACTTACAAAGATTCCATCTTTATGAGATAGACATAAGGCTTTACGGTCTATACCCATTGTCTTATACTCATTCTCTATCCTAATCTGCTCTGATATATCTGTCCAATTCTCTATAGAGTTTAGTTGCTCTTTTAGTTGATGTTTTACAGTTATATATTTTAATTTTCTATGAGCATACTGCTCTATTGCCTCTTGGTGGGGGAGATGAGTTACATCTTTTCCATTATAAATATGTATTCGAGTATTTCCTATATCAGCTAGTAGCATTTCTAACTCTTCCTCTTGACTCTAACTCTCTTGGGTGCAAATAGCTCCAAGGCTTTGGCAACCATAGGCTCATCCAAAATACTTCTCTCTTCTCTCTCTTTTGCTAACTTTATATCAGCTACTTGAGGAGAGTTAGCTACCCTATTATCGACTATTGGTTGATTAAAAACCTCATCCTCTACCATAGAGATAGGCTCCTCTATACTCTCTAATATTGGTTCTAAACTAGTGGGTAACTCCTTTGAGATATTTTTAATCTTAGTCTCATAACCAAATACCTCTTGGACAAACATACGAATTAAACCCCAGTGGTTCTTCAGAAGAGTCCTACTCTCTCCACGAGCCGTAGACTCCCATGTCAATCTACTATCTTCAAATGAACTATATGTAATAGAGGTCTCAAAACACTCTCCCAACTCATAATTTCTATCATAGATTTTATCTACTAGAGATTTAAACTGCGCTACACCTCTATCTATTGGTTTTTCTATTTTAGGAGGAGTTACTACAATCTCCTCTTGAACCACCTCCTTTTCAGGAGGCAACGGTTTTAGAGCTGTATTATTAGAATCTTTAGCCTCCGATTCCAAAGGAGTTATCTTAACTCCTCTTAACTCATTCTCCAAAGTTCTTATCATCCCATCTATATCTTGTATCTGTAGTGACTCCATCATCTTAAATAGAGTCAAAGAGAGTACAAATTCACCATCCGAACCAATACTCAATAGTGTTTTAGAATCTGCTAAAACTCTAAAAAATCTCTCTATAATCATAGGAGTAAGCTTATGAGAACCTTGTAACAAAACCTCTTTGAGATAGAGCATCAACTCATCAATAATCATCTCTGCCTCAAACTCACTTGCCATAGATATAAACTCCAAAACAGCTACTCTATCCTTTGCCAAAATTTTCTCAATCAACTCCTCTAGTAGTGACGGCTCTATTATCCCCAACATATTAGTAACAGTAGATATATCTATAAAATTTTTGGAAAAAACTATCGCTTGATCAAGTAGTGTCAAAGCATCCCTCACAGAACCTGCTCCAGACCTCGCTATGACCTCGATAGCATCTTTTTCATACTCTACCCCCTCTAGGTTTAAAATATGCTCTAAATGGCTCGTAAGCAGAGGTTGAGATATTTTTCTAAATCTAAAATGTTGTGTTCTACTCAAAATAGTAGCGGGAAGCTTTAGAGGGTCTGTAGTAGCGAGAATAAACTTAACAAAATCGGGAGGCTCTTCTAATGTTTTTAGCAAGGCATTAAAGGCTTGTGTAGTCAACATATGAACCTCATCAATTATAAATATCTTGTATCGTGCTATTGCAGGTTTATATTTAGTATGCTCTATTAGCTCTTTTATATCATCTATACCACGATTAGAAGCTGCATCCATCTCTATAATATCCATATGTCGCCCCTCTATAGCCATTATACAGTTTTGACATACTCCACAAGGATGAGCTGTTGCCCCTCTATCACAGAGAAGTGCCTTTGCAAAAATACGAGCCGTAGATGTCTTACCAGAGCCTCTAAGTCCAGAGAATAGATAGGCATGAGATAGTCTATCTCCCTCTAGTGCCAAACTCAATGTTTGAGATACTGAATCTTGACCTATCAACTCATCAAATGATGCAGGGCGATACTTTCTTGCTAATGCTAATGACATAAAAACTCCTTGGAACAATTGATAATATTGTAGTCAAATTATACTTGTGATATAATTTGTTAAAATTTTTTTAGGAGAGCTAAATGAGATGGGAAGACCGTGAGCAGAGTAGTAATGTAGAGGATAGAAGAGGTAACAGTAACAATAATAGTAGTGGAGGTAGTGGGCGAGGTATGCCCTCTATGAGTACTATTATGTTTCTAATGCCTCTAATACAAAAATTACTAAAAACAAAATTTGGTTGGGCTATTATTGGTATAGGTGCTGTGGCCTATTTTTCAGGATTCAATCCACTTTCAAACCTTACAAATGTTGGAGGAGGTGCGACTTCTCATATTAATCAAAAAGAGGATGATAAACAAGCTAGATTTATCTCTACAGTTCTAAGAGATACAGAAGATGTTTGGAGAGAGATATTTAAACAGCATGGTGCTACCTATCGTGAGCCTAAAATGGTACTATATCGTGGTTCAACTAGAAGTGGTTGTGGACACGCCTCTGCACAGATGGGGCCATTCTACTGTCCTGCTGACCAAAAAGTATATCTTGATTTATCATTTTTTGATGAGCTAAGAGTAAAACACAATGCAGCAGGTGATTTTGCACAAGCTTATGTATTAGCACATGAGATTGGTCATCATATACAAAATATGGAAGGAACCCTATCCAAAGTCCAACAGATGAAACAACAAGCTAGAGGCAAAAAAGGTCAAAACCAAATACAAGTTCGTGTAGAGCTTCAAGCAGACTGCTACGCTGGAGTTTGGGCACATCATGCACACAAGAGATTCAATATATTAGAAGAGGGAGATGTAGAGGAGGCTCTAAATGCAGCTTCAGCTATTGGTGATGATACTCTACAAAAACAGGCACAAGGATATGTAGTTCCTGACGCTTTTACGCATGGCTCATCAGCACAAAGAATAGAGTGGTTTAGAAGAGGTATAAAAAGTGGAGATATAAAAGCCTGTAATACAGGTTTATAAAATAGACGGTGGTGCTTTTAAGCCCACCGATTAGCTATTGGTGGAAATATTTTTTTAGATTTTAGATTTTGCATATTTAACCCAAATCAAGAAATCTTTGACCTCAAAATAACCTTTTGCAACAGCTAACTTACTCATATCAGACTTCATAAAATAGACTGTTGGAACATGCTTTGGATTAAGCCCATACGCTTTTGCTTCTGAGTCTCCATGATTCAATTTTACCCATACAAAATTATCTAATTTACTCTTTACTTTTTTATTTTTCAATGTCTGCTCTTCCATCTTATGAGACCATTTAGATTTTGTAGAACCGATATAAATCATAAGTTGTTTACCCGTTTGAGATGCAAAATCCATTGCAGATGCAATATCATACATCCATATATCATCCTTTTGTGGCTTTACATAACTAGTAGTATCTGATTTTTCTACGATAGATTGATTGACACTCATTCCAAGTTTTTTTCGTGTATCATTAATCCACATATTGAAATCTGCAGCACCCAAATAACCTTTGACACTATTGACTATCTTAAATTTTGGTGAGACAAAAAAGACAGTAGGAGTATAACGGGTCTTTGGCAGATAGCGTTTTGCATCAACACTTGACTTTCTTACGGTTGTAAAAAGAAACCCCTCTAGGTTTTTTTTAACTGTATCATTGCTTAGAGTCTCTTTTTTCATTTTTGTGCAGTATTTACACTTTTCTGCTGTTACAAGAACCATCAAAGGCTTCTGTTCTCGTTTTGATTGTAGTAGTGAATTTTTTAATCCTGCTGCTGTAAGTAAGATTGCTGGTAGTGTTAGGAGTAGTACAACTTTTCTCATCTAATTCCCTTTAGTTTTTATGACATTCTATTATCTTTATCTTGAATATACTATATATTGTTAAGATTATTCTAAAAATTTATGTTTAACTAAACAAAATTGATGTATCATTACGAAGAAAACATAGAAAGTCATAAAGGAGAACAGATGAGTAATGTAATCTCTAAATTCATTACATTGAGTATATTTATTGTTTTTGGAGTAGGTGGATTATGTCAAGCAACAGATACAAAAACAGAAACAAAGGACAAAGTGGAGAGTGTCAAGAAAAAAGTTTCTATCAAAAAGGATGAGTTACCCGTACTAAAGCTTGAAGTAGCCAAATCAGGAAAAAGCAATCCAAAACTAAAACAGGGAAAAGGGTGTGAAAACCTAGAAGAGGTACAAGGTGAAACTTTTGATGACTACCCAATGGCAAAGACTGAACCTTGTGACACAGTTGACTGCAAAGACCTTGCACCTGCTAAACTAGAGGATGACAACTTTAAAGAACTCCCAACGGCAAAAACAGAGGGTGGTTGCGAAGAAGATGAGTAACCTTTTGAATTGATATAATATAGAAAAAAAGGAATGGTATATCCCTATTTAAGGGATATGCTAAAGTAGCTTTTGTTATAATCCCCTAAAAATTAGGGAAAAAACTTGAACTTTGAAACCTATCCATTTGAGAAATTAAACACTCTATTATCTGATATAACACCTTCTATCAAATATGAGCCACTGAGCTTAACTATTGGAGAACCACAATTCTCTACACCACAATTTATACTAGATGAGCTAAAAAGAACAGCTACACTAATAAATAAATATCCTAAAACAACTGGAGAGCAGGTATTACGAGATGGTATGCTAAGCTATCTCCAAAACCGTTTCGATTTAGAGTTAAAAAACGAGCAGATAATTCCAACCTTTGGAACTCGTGAGGTTCTTTTTAATTTTCCTCAATTCCTACTACATGATATAGATAATCCTATTATGGCTTTTCCAAATCCTTTTTATCAGATATATGAGGGAGCAGCAAAAGCGAGTCGTGCAGAGACTATCTATCTAAACTTGACAAGTGACAATAATTTTCAACCTCAAATAGACAAAGAGGCTCTACAGCGATGTGATTTAGTCATTATCAATACACCCAATAACCCAACCTCATCAGTGATATTAATGGATGAACTCAAAAAATGGGTGAAATTAGCCCTAAAATATAATTTTGTACTATTAAATGATGAATGTTATATAGATTTATATCTTGATACTCCCCTACCCTCACTACTCAATGCAAGTATAGAGGTGGGAAATGGTGAATTTAAAAATATCCTCGTAATAAACTCCATCTCAAAACGCTCATCAGCCCCTGGGCTTCGCTCTGGATTTATAGCAGGAGATGAGAATATATTGGCAAAATATATGACCTATAGAACCTATGTAGGGTGTGCATCTCCTCTTCCTCTACAGTATGCCTCTGCTGTAGCTTGGGCAGACCAAAGCCATGTAGATGAGTTTAGAGCAAAATATATTAGAAATTTTGAGATTGCAAAAGAGATTTTGGGAATTGAGCCACCATTAGCAACTTTTTATATCTGGTTGGAAGTCGAAAATGAGATAGAGTTTACGATAGAACTATATAAAAAATATAATCTAAAAGTAATCCCTGGCTCATTTCTCGGTAGAGAGGGTCAAGGAGAGAACTTTGTCCGATTAGCTCTAGTATATGAGGAGAATAGAACAGAGGAGGCATTAAGAAGAGTTCAATCTTTTAGAGCAAAAATAGATAGATAACTTCTATTGAATAAACTATATCACTATAATAGGTTTTATTTATTAAATACAATTAAACCAAGAAAATTAATTTGTTACATTTAGGGTAAAAATTGATTAAAATCAATAAATAGAGCTATGATAGATAATTTTTTAATAAAAAAGACATTATACTTAACTTGTAATTTAATTTAGAAGGAAATATATGAAATTAATGAATCTATCAAAAAGTTTATCTTTAGCACTGCTCTTAACAATAACTACTTCTCTATCTGCAAATGAAACTGCTAAAGCAGACACAATAGTAAAAGAGGCTCACCATGCAACTCATTGGGGTTATGAGGATGCAGGAGCTGCTATTCATTGGGGTGACTTAAAACCAGAGTTTCACACATGCAAAGATGGTGTAAACCAATCACCAATCAATCTTACAAGCTTTGTAGATGCTAAACTAGCAGATATTCCATTTGACTATAATACAAGCTCTACAGAGATTCTAAACAATGGTCACTCTGTTCAAGTAAATATGGCTAGTGGTTCGACTATCGAAGTAGATGGTATCAAATTTGAACTCAAACAGTTCCACTTCCATACACCAAGTGAAAATAATATCAATGGTAAATCATTCCCACTAGAGGCTCACTTTGTTCACGCTTCAAAAGATGGTGAGTTGGCTGTTGTGGCTTTGATGTTTGATGAGGGTGAGGAGAACAAAATGTTAGCTCAACTTTGGGACAAGATGCCGATGAAAGCAGGAGACAAGAGTGAACTAAAGATAGCTGACGTAACTTCTATAGTACCAAGTGAGAAAGACTACTATAGATTCAACGGTTCACTTACTACTCCTCCATGTACAGAGGGTGTTAGATGGATTGTATTAAAAAAACATGCAACTGTCTCTAAAGCGCAAATAGAGAAGTTTGCTAAAGTTATGGTACATCCAAATAATAGACCTATCCAAGAAACTAACGCTAGAATTATAGCAGAGTAATCTTCTGATAGATTGGATTTCAATACTCCAATCTATCAACCCCTCCCAAAATATACTTTTCAGAAAAAATTAATATCTTAATAATTAATAATTGGATAAAATCCATCAAAGTTTTAAAAGGTATTAAATGCAAGAGCCACAAATAGATATAGAAGCACTCAAAAAAGATGAAAATTTTATCAAAGATTTAAAGAAACTAGAGGATGAGATGAAAAACCAAGGTAGCATAGAAAAAGGCTACCAACTCCTAGGTACAAAATTAGCTATAGAGGCATCAGAAGATGAGATAAATGAGATATTTACATTTATAGTAGAGAGAGCATTTGATGTTCTTGCTGATTATCTCACCCAAAATAGAGGATTTGATATATTTAACCCCGAAGAGTTAGCCACAACAAGAGCCATCTACGAACATGGAATCCAAAGATATAGCGAAAATGACATAAAAGGTGCAAAAGAGATATTTTTAGTACTTCACCACACCATAGATGATGATGAGATAAGAGATGCCATGATGATTCACGCCTGTGCTGTTATGGCAGGTCATAAATTTGATGATTTTATAGAAAATTTTGCCGATATTACCAATATTGATGAGAATGACCCAACAGCATTTTTTATCAAAGAGTTTCAACAACCTAGCGATATGTTACTCGCCATGTTCAAAAACTATGTCAAGCTTGGAGAGAGAGAGCTAGAAGTTTTGAGAAAGGGGTAGTTGTGATTCCTTATAATCCAAATTTTTTAGACCATAGTGAGATTTTTATATGAAAAAAATATTATTAATAGTAGCTGTCGTAATTATAGCTATCTATTTGCTATTAACTAGCTATTTTCCAAGTGTTGAGATAAATAGATATGACTCTGTAGAGACAATAAAAGAGAACAAAGCCATAGAGAACGGTTGGATACCCAAAACAATTCCCCTGTCTGCTTATGATATTGTAGAGACGCATGATTTGGACAAAAACAGTGTTTTTGGGAAATTTAGTTATAAAGAGGAAGATGAAAAAGAGTTTTTATCAAATTTAAAGGTATCCGATGAGGTATATGAAGGAGAAAAGTTCCTTTTTAAAATTGATAAAGAGAAAAATATGGTTAATTTTCGGAACAAGAATATTAACAAATAAGTAAATACTGATATTTTCAATGTAAAATACTGTATCAATTCGTTCCACCTGTCCTCAGGTGGAATGCATATGAGAATTCAAACATTGAATTTTATTGTTTTGCCTATTAATTTTATCTCAGAGAGGATGGAATGAGGGGTGAAATGAAGAGTATGTTGGTGGGGGGGAATGGAGTACAGAGGATTTCTAATTATGAGTTAGGGTGTTTGGTTATAGATTCATTCTATATATTATTTTTGTTAGGAGTAAATGATGTTAAAACGGTATGAAATTATAAAAAAGATAAGAAGAAAAAGAAATACTATTTTTTTAAATAAGAATGAAATTTTTTCTGACAAACAGAATGTGGAAGGTGAAAAAATTTTATCTTTAATAAAAAAACCATTTTTTATATATACAGAGAATAAATATTCTATGGATAAATCTGTTTTAATGATTAAACCCAAAGAGATTAGTCTAAAATATCTTTTTGCTATTTTGAGTTCTAAAGTTGTGGCATATTATCTAAATGATAAAAAAATAAAAAGAATCAATAAAAAAGTTCTCTGTTCTATTCCAATTAAAATAAGTAAAGATATGGAGATTTTTGAAATTTTGGTAGATTATATTCTGTTTTTAGAAACTTTGGATAAGCCTATTAATGAGTATGTTCCTAATGAACATATTATTGTTAGTTTTGAACAAGTGCTTAATGCTATGGTTTTTGAATTATATTTTAAAAGAGAGTTTGTAGAACTAAAAAATAAACCATATAGCAAAGAGTTAATTTTTATAAATTATGCTAAAAAGGATTATAAATCTATTAAAAATTTAGATAAAACTAATCAAAAACAGATAATAAACGAAAGTTTCAAAACATTAAAAGAGCCATATAATCAAATCAGAAATAATTTAATTTTGATGGGAATTGAATTAGAAAGCTTAATTGTAAATATCAATAGGAATTTGAATAATGAAAATAGATAAACTAGAGATTAAAAACTTTAAATTTTTTGATGAATTAGAACCTTTAGATTTTGAGAGTGAAAATATTTTACTCTATGGAGAAAATGGAAGTGGGAAAAGTACAATCTATTGGGCTTTGTATACTCTTTTGCAAAGTAGTATTAAAGATAATACAAAAATCAAGGAGTATTTTACACATTCGACTAGCATTACTCCAAATAATAGCTCTTTAGTTAATATTTATGCCAATGATGATAACTCTAAAATAGAACTCTTTATAAAAGGAATAGAAGAACAATTTATTATTTCTAAAAATATGATTACAATTAAAAATAATGAAATAATAAAAAAATCACTATACACAAGTGATTTTATAAATTATAAATATCTATTTCGTTTTTTTAACTTTTTACACCGTGACGAGATAAATTTATTTAATTTATTTGAATATGAAATATTACATTTTTTAAATGATAGTGATAGTAATACCAATTTATATAACTTATGGAAAGAGATACTTGAACTTGAAAAAGAGAAGCCTAGCGATAATATTAAAACTAAATCAGTTTATAAAAAAGATTACAATGACGAGAAAAAACTAAAAAGGGCAAGAGAAAAAGCTAAAAAAGAAGCCCGAGAAAAAAACGAAAAAGAATATGAAAAAATTTCAAATCTAACAGATAAAATAAATAATTTTAATAAATATTTAAATAATATAATTCCAAATTTAAATGACCACGCAAATAAATATTTAAGAGATAAGTTTGGTTACAATAATTTAAAATTACAATTAAGTATTAAAGAGGGGAGATATGAAAAAGAAAATAATGAATTTCCTTATATATTTTATAAACCTGAAATAAACATAGAGCTTAGTGTTTCAAAAAATGAAATTTATGAGGTTATTTCAAGACCACAAAGCTATTTTAATGAGGCAAAATTAACAGCTATTGCTCTTTCAGTACGGTTGGCAATAACAAAAATAAAATTAAAAGATAGCCCTTTAAAGCTTTTGGTATTGGATGATTTATTGGTTTCTCTTGATATGAGCAATCGTAATAAGGTATTAGATATTTTACTTAATGATGAGAATTTAAGAGATTATCAAAAAATTATATTGACTCATGATAGAAGCTTTTTCGAAATGGCAAAGATAAAACTTGGTAATAACAACTGGAAAACTTTTGAAATGTATGTAGAAATAGATAAGGACAGAAATTTTGAAAAACCTTTTATAAAAAAATCTTTAAACTACTTCGAGAGTGCTGAAAAACATTTTGAGGAATATGATTATCCTGCTTGTGCTAACTATTTAAGGAAAGAAGTAGAAAGAATAAAAAAAATAGTAAATCAAAATGATAGAAATGGCATTCCTGTAAATAGAAGTATGCAAATAGTTAAAAGACTTATTAACTCAGAGGACTTTGTAAAATTTTCCCGACCAAACAGTACAGATGAAGCATGTATAGGTAATATCAGAGGGAAACTTATAGGTATAAAAAGAAATTTAGACAATGCTCGTGAACCATCAGTAGAGATAAATATGCAAGAGATAAATAGTATTTTACATAGAATTCTTCATCCACAATCACATGATGATACTTCTCAACCTTTATATAAAAAAGAGTTAGAAGAGGCTATCCAAACTATAAAAAGATTAAGGGAAAATATTTAAAATTTTCTAGTTATAAAAAATAGAAAAAGGAAAAAACAAAAATGAAAATACACTTCATAGGAATCGGAGGCATAGGTCTCTCAGCACTAGCAAAATTTTTAGCAAATGATGGTCATCAAATCAGTGGTTCAGATATAAAACAGACAGAGATTACAAATGATTTGGCTCTAAACTTTGGGGCGAAGATTACTATACCTCATCATGGGGATGCTGTAATAGGAGTGGATAGGGTTATCTATTCGGCTGCTGTTCGTCCTACCAATGTAGAGTATAAAAGAGCTAAAGAGCTAGGTATTGAGCTTCTTTCCCGAAAAGAGTCACTCAAAAGTATCTTGGGAGATAAAGAGGTTTATGCTGTAGGAGGTGCGCATGGTAAGAGTACTACTTCGGCGATGTTAGCCTCAATAATCCCTCACTCCAATGCTCTAATTGGTGCAATAAGCAAAGAGTTTGGGTCAAATGTGAGACATTATGATAATAATAGAGTGGTTTTTGAAGCAGATGAGAGTGATGAGAGCTTTTTGAACTCCAATCCGCATTTGGCTATTGTGACAAATGTTGAACCTGAACATATGGAGTATTATAATTATGATGAGGAGAGATTTTATAATGCTTATAGAAACTTTCTAAATCTTGCCAAAATTAGAGTGATTAATGCAGAAGATGAGTTTTTGAACTCTTTGGATATAGAGGCTATAAGATTTTATCCATCAAAAGAGATGAGTAATATAGAGTTTGTGTTAGTTGATGGAGAGCCTTATACTAAGTTTTCACTCAAAAATTTAGGAGAGTTTGAGGTTTTTGGATTTGGTTACCATATAGCACTAGATGCCTCTTTGGCTATTTTAGGGGCTTTGGAGATGGGTGAAAAGCTAGAGGATATACGAACCAATCTAATCAACTACAAGGGAATCAAAAAACGATTTGATATTATCCAAAATTTAGAGTGCTGTGTAGTGATAGATGATTATGGTCACCATCCAACAGAGATAAAAGCGACTATAGAGTCACTAAAAAGCTATCAAAAATTGAGAGACTTCAAAAAACTACAAGTTATTTGGCAACCTCATAAATATAGTCGAACACTAGATAACTTAACAGGTTTTGTAGAGTGTTTTGAGGGGGTAGATGAGTTAGTTATACTACCTATCTGGTCAGCAGGAGAGCTAGAGGTAGAGATAGACCTAAAAGGGGCTTTTAGTCGATATAAATTGCACATGGCTGACTATATAGCTCGAAAGGATGGTATTGTACAGGTAATTAAAGATGGTAATATTATCACAGAGTATCATGATGGACTGATTACTGCTTTTGGTGCAGGAGACATTACTTACCAAATTCGAGGTGAGTAGTAACAGGTTAATAAGGGTTGTAATAAAATAACTAAAAATCTTTTTTATTACAACTTAAAATTTTATATGCTATACTTATCTTATGTTTATTTTAAATGTTCATGTTAATTTATGTTAAGGGAGTAAATAGTGTATATTCAAAAACGAATTATTAAATCGCTACTGACAGTCGCAGGTGTCCAATCAACTCTATTTGTAGGTTATTATATTTATGATAATAATATAAAAGACTCGATGAAGAGTTTTCTAAATTCTCAAAAAGTTTCAAAGAAGAGTGAAATCATTACTCCTCCCATATCTACTGAATTAGATAACCCGATAAAAGAGGTAGCCAAAAGAGTAATAAAAAGAGAGACTCCAGAGGAGAGATTAACAAAAAAAATAAGGCGTATAGCCCCTAATAATACAAAAGATATTATTAAGATTAGCTCTAAACGAGTAGAACCAATTCTCTACACAAAATCTATCCCTCTCTCTACTCTTAGTATAGCACAGAAAAAACAGAAATTTATAGATATGATGATTCCATCTATACTAGTCGCCAAACATCAAATAAGACTGGACAAAGAGAGAGTAGCTTCACTTATTATCAAACATAATATATCCCAAGAGGATACAAAATGGTTAGAAGAGAAACGAAAAGAGTTTCATGCCGCAGATAACTATGAGCTTCATGATAAAATGGAGTCACACCCAACAAGTATTGTCATCGCCCAAGCTATAATCGAGAGTGGTTGGGGAACATCCAAATTTTTTCAAAAAGCTAATAATGTTTTTGGTGTATGGTCATTCTGCAAAGATGATAAGAGAATGGCAGCATCTAAAAAAAGAGGAAAAAGAACTATCTATCTCAAAAAATACAAAAGTATGGAGGAGTCTATATATGACTATTTTGTAACTCTTGCTAGAAAAGATGACTATAAACAGTTTCAAAAAGAGAGATTAATAACCCAAGACCCATATAAACTAGTCAAATATCTTGTAAAATACTCTGAAAGAGGTGAAAGCTACACCAAGGAGTTAAAAGATATGATAAAGAAAAATAAACTATCTGCTTATGATAGATGTCAATTAGATTTATAAGTTTTAGTAACTCATATTATCTCATTATAAAAGAAAACAAAGTATAATGAGTTAATTCTAGGACAAAGGGCAAACAATGAAGAGGTCACTACTACTAACAACAGCTATATCTATAATATTTACGGGGTGTATCTCACCCTCGTTTCAACAGAGCAATCTAAATCTAAATCTATCAAATGATACAAAAGCATTGAGATTTAGTACAAACGAATCCACCTTTCTTACAAGATTAAATCCCAATATCTCAAAAGAGAGACGAAATGAATTTATAGATGAGTTTATCCTAAAATCAGATGTACAGTGTCAGCAGTATCTTAATAATCCTAAAAAGGACGAAAAAAAGAGCAAAAATGAAGATGAACTATATCTAAATATTGCTCAAACAGTTAGTACAGTCTTGGGACTTGGGTATATTACACAAACGGCACAAGCTATCTTTTTAAATGACAAAGATGATGAGTCTAGTAAAGAGGGTCAAAAAGCGTATGAGAATGCTCTATCTCCTGAGATAAAAAAAGGCGTAGAGATTGTCCGTGAACGATATGCCAAAAAGATAAAAAATAAAAAAATACTATCCATTAAAAAATACAACCCAACTCAACTAAAAGAGGATATGAATATCTATGATAAACAGTGTAATATGGAGTATGGGCTTATAGAGATAAATCGAGCATTAAAAGAGATGCAGAGCCAAATGAGAATGAGAAAACCTATGTATAAAAAACCAAAAGCTAGAATCAATCTGGAATCTATCAAAGAGAAGGTTAAGAATGTAAGCAAAAAGGTTAAACTAAAAGAGAATAACGCTACAAAAAAAATCAAACAGATAGATGCTAATGTGACAAAATAAACCTTCTCTTAATATCAAAATAGTCGAGATATACATCTATACTATCTCTTAGAGCTGTCTCATTCATATCTAATGCCTCCTTTTGTGGAAACTTCAAAAAAAACTGAGTAGGCATAATTGAGCTCTCTTTGGAGGGGGCTTTTAGATATGCCAAGAGTGTTTTTTTTATCTCCTTATGAGTACTATATCTCATCAGATAACGACGATATATCAACTCACTAGGAATCTTCTGCTTGATATGACAATCTATACAGTTTTTTTGAAGCATTGGACTTGGAGTTTGTGCTAATATATTTAGACTAACTACAACTATCAAAAAAAATCTTACCATTGAACAGTAACCTCCGTACTTTTATTATATATAGAGATAATATCAAACTTAAAACCATATCTTGCTACTACTTGACCGACAATATCAAGACCAATTCCAAATCCACCCTCACTCTCATTTGCTCGTCTAAAACGACTATGAATCAACTCCATATCCTTTTTTGGAATTCCTACACCAGTATCTCTAATAGAGAGTCTATCTCTACTTAATAAAACTATTAGTTTTCCCTCTTTTTTATTATATTTAATAGCATTAGAGAGGAGATTATCTATCATGCGAATAGCATCATTTCTATCTATATTTAAAACAATATCTCTATCAATATTCAGAGTCAACTCTAACTCTTTTGCCTCTATTAGAGTATCAAAATACTCTATACGCTCATAGATTAATTGTGATATATCCAAAGCCTCAATTTCTCGGTGATAGTTATGATTAAGCTTGAGATAGCTCAAATCCTCATATAGACGACTAAGTGTCTTGGACGCTATCTCAATCCGTTTCATCTCCTGCTTCCCTTCACACTCATATAGAGTCTCTAATAGCTCAATATTTGTCAAAATCGTACTAATAGGAGTATTGAACTCATGAGTAGTATCTTCTATAAACCTATTCATATTCTCTATAGACTCCTTCATAGGTGCTATAAAGAGCCTACCTAAAAAAATACCCAAAACAGTAAAAAAAATCCCTGCAATAAGAAGAAAAGCTATAGACATCTTAAGTAAATCATCAATAGGCTTTTGGTCAAGCATTCGAGCAATAATAAGATGAGAAGCTCCAAAATAGTAGGGATGAAGTGAATGAATATGAAAAAGTTTTCCCCCCTGCTGATAGTACTCCTTGTCCCAAGAAATAGTAGTTGGATTAAATGAACCAAAAATATACTCTCTATCCAAATTATAAATAGCTGAATCAAAAGAGTTCTCTTGGGGATATACAAGAGAAGGTGTAAAGGTTCTATTAAGTTGTCGTAACAACTCGATTAAACGCTCTGCCTCTTGATTGAGAGTATCATTTTGTGTATCTATAATTTGATGTTTTTGAAAATCATAAAATATAACTGTTGCTAAGAAAAACAACAAAAAAGTAGAACTTAGATATATACCTAAAAAACGAAAAAGAGAGCGTTTCTCACTCCGAAACATATCGATAACCCATATGTTTAACCGTCTCTATTCTACTCTTTCCCAAGATATGCCGTAGGGTATTGATATAGGCTCTTAGACTACCTTGGCTAGGTGTCTCATTATATACCCAAAGCACTTCAAAAATTCTCTCATAGAGAAGAAGCTCATTTGGTTTTTTCAGGAAAAGTGCCAAAAGCTTTGCCTCTTTTGTCTTTAACGGTACTCTCCTATTTTTATAACTTAAAAATAACCCTTTGACATCAAATGAGTAGTTATCACCTAAATCAACTCTACTATTGTGTGTTCCAAAATTTCTCTTTAAAATCACCTCTACCCTTGCACGAAGCTCTTTGAGTGCAAATGGTTTACGAATATAATCATCACACCCTATATCAAACCCTTTGGTGACATCATCTACAGAGTTAAGTGAAGTGATAAAAATCGCAGGAGTATTCTCCCCCTCTGTGCGAACCTCTGCTAAAAAATCAAAACCACTCTGATGAGATACTTTAATATCTAGTAGCATTAAATCAATAGCCTCTTCATAGAGAAGGTCTTTGGCTTGAAGAGCATCATAGGCAGGATAGACTCTATAGCCTGAATACTCTAAAAACTGCTTGATTGTATCGCTAAGTTGCAAATCATCTTCGAGTAGTAGTATATTTTGTTGTGCCATGATGTAACCTTTAGACCTTTAACAAAAAAATATAAGCAATAGATTTATCTATCCAAAAATCTTTTTTAAAATTGTACTATTTATAGATGAATTAAAAGTGAATTATAGTTTATAATAAGCCAAAAAATAGAATAGACTAAGAGACAGATGAGAAAAGAGAGAAAGAGAACGAAGAGCCTTCTCCCTCTCTACTCTCAATATCTAACTGAGTCCCATGAAGTTTCAATATCTGTTTAACAATAGCTAATCCTAAACCCATAGAGCTATCCCATGAATGCTCCTCGGTACGAAAAAACTTTTTTGTTACTTTATCAATATTTTCAGGAGATATACCCACTCCTCTATCAACGACTGATACCCTACCCTCATCTATCTTTACCTCCACAGGCTCATCTGAGTATTTCAATGCGTTCTCGATGAGATTTTTCACCACAATCTCCATCAATGCCTTATCAGCTTTGATAAAAAGAGAGTTATTCTCTACAAATATATTACGATTTCTATACTTATCTTCTAAATTTATAGCACTATCTACAATCAGAGGCTGTATATCAAACCTACTTAACTGTAGCTTCTGCTCTCCACTCTCAAAACGATTCCATAGAAGCAGACGACCCAAAAGCTCCTCTATCTTCTCACCATTATTATAAATTTTAGATAGAAATCTCTGGCGAAGTTTTGGAGGAATATCTTCATCATCATTTAGAGTCTGAGCATAACCCATTATAGCAGCTATAGGATTACGAAACTCATGAGCAATCGCAGAGAGCATATCAGAGCGTTGACGATTTTTTAGCTTTATCTTGGCTGTCTGTTTTCTCTTTTTCTTATCTCTCTTTTTCATCTTTCTTAGAAGTTGAATAAGTTTGATATTTATAGACTCAAACTCTTCGGCAAAAAAATATGCTCTTGGAGCCTCTTCATCAAAACCGTTTACCCCTGATAGATAATCCTCAACCACCTTAAGCTCTCTAACTATACTTTTTGTGACAATATAGACCGAAATAGAGACAAACATAAGAGCAGAGAAGAAAATCCCTATATGAAATAGGGAATTTTGATACTCACTAGGAGTGAGTAGAATAGCAAAAGAGTAAAATGCCGTTACAAAAATAGAGATTGTAACAAACTTAGCAACAACATACTCAGTAAGAGTTGGTCTATCATATATCAATCTCTTATCTGACAAAAGTTAAACCTCAACTACCTTCTCATACTCTCTAACTTTGGATTTCAAAAGCTTGATTTTTCGAGCATAACCATCTAACTCTTCCTGAATTTCACCAACTTCCCAATCATCATCTGCCCACTCCAAATCATCTTTTTTTATACGATATGCACTCAATAATCTATTAATTTCAGCCTTTGCCTCTTTTAAATTAAAAATATCTTTATTTATCTCATTATTTGATTCCATTTTGGTCTCCTTAATTTTTCGTTTAAAACTCTTTCACTATCTTAGCAAAAATATTATAAAGAGTTTCCACATCAGCTATAGAAGTTCGCTCATTTAGGGCATGAATTCTATCATTTATCACTCCAAACTCCACAACCTCTATCCCATAAGGTGCTATATGTCGTCCATCACTAGTCCCTCCTGCTGTAGAGAGTTTGGTCTCTACTCCCGTCTCTTCTCGTATTGCATCTCTTAGCATACCTACAATATATGACTCTCGATTGGTCACAAATGGGTATGAGCCTTGAGTCAATTTTAGTTCATACTCTAAACCATCAAACTTCTCATCTATAAATCTTTTTAGTGTATCTTGTGTTGTCTTAGTAGAGTTTCGAACATTAAACATCAATCTCAAATCATTAGGAGTTACATTTGTAACCTCCATACCCGAACGAATATCGGTCAAGACTATCTTGCTTGGTGCAAAATCATCATCTCCACTATCAAGATTATACCCTGCAATCTCACTCAATATAGGAGATATATTATGAATAGGATTTATAGATTTTTCGGGATATGCCGCATGTCCCTGTTTACCTTTTAATATCAAATACCCATTGATAGAGCCTCGACGACCTATCTTGATAGCATCTCCAAAGACCTCTTCACAAGTTGGTTCTGCAATTATACAGTAATCAGGAAGCAGACCCACCTCATCAAGGTGTCTCAAAACAATTTGAGTCCCATACTCTCCATCCCCCTCCTCATCAGAAGTCAAAAGCAGAGATAGACGACCAGAAAAATCCTCATCCATATCACGAACAGCCTGAACAAAAGCAGCCACACCACTCTTCATATCCTGTGTACCTCGTGCATATATCATCCCATCTTTTATCATAGGTACAAAGGGGTTGGTATCCCACCCATCACCAGCAGGAACAACATCTACATGACCAGCAAAACACAAATGTTTCCCTTCACCAAATTTTTTGGTCAAAAATAGATTTTTTACCCCACACTCATTAATCCATATAGATTCAAAATTTGATAGATAGCTCTCTATATAAGTAAGTAGTCCATCATCATTAGGAGTAATGGACTTAGCAGAAAGTAGTTTTAAAAATAGGTCTATAGTGTCTAGTCTCTTTTCCATAAATATTTACCTTGTAGTATAAATTTATGAAAGAGTATCAAAACAAGTTTAAACAAAAGATATTATTAATCTCCTCTAACAACCTCTCCTCTATAGGAGACAATTCCACCTGAATGATTAATCACATTTTCCATACCATTTTGCTTGAAAACATCCTGAACATTGCCACTACGATGGTCTGTTCGACAAGTAAAGATAACTCTCTTATCTCTATTATCATTAAAAAACTCCTCTCCCCAAAACTGAAATGTAGAGGTAGGTTTCAACATATCAACACCTTTTATATGTCCCATGTCATACTCTATCTGCTCTCGTACATCTACTAAAATAAAATCAACCTTACCCTCTTCTCTCTCTTTTAAAAGAGTCTCTAGCTCATTAGAGTTTACAAAACTCTTTTTTAACAATTCACTCATATAAATTCAACCTTTTTCTATTTTTTGATATAGAATTATACATAAAATTTATAATAAGTAATAGTATAACTAATATATTACTAGCTATTCTCTTTTACATACTCTGGAGTACAAAAGATTCCACAGTGACACTTACCCTCCTCTGGTATCTCTTTTTTTATCGCTTGAGGGCATGGACAGATGCGATTATCAGAGCTTTTGTATTTTCCTGGATTACTCTCATCAGGCTCTACCATATAACAAGGACAAAATCGTTTACCATATAGGAGTCTATGTCTCGCTAGACCCAACTGCACACCCTCATTAACATCGTGCATAGGGTGATACTCAAATCCAAACTGCTTACAGACTTTGTCTGTAAATCTCTTAGTTTTCTCTAATTCTCTTAAAAACTCATCTGAACTCATATCTAATTGTCTCATCATAATTAATTCCTTAGCTTAATTTATTAAGTATATAGTATCTTAAACCCTTTTAATATATAATGCGATAAATTTAAATTACAAATAAAAAAGGATTAGTGTGACTATAGACAACAGAGTATTAAAAAATCTTGAAAAATTATCTATGCTAAAGATAGAAGATGACAAAAAAGAGGAACTCGCAGGTCAACTAACAGAAATTTTGGAGTATATAGAGAATCTAAATGAGCTAGATACATCTAATTTGGATGCGTCATTTTCTACTCTATCAGGAGGAACACCTATGCGTCAAGATATACCAAACTCAAATCCACAAATAGCAAAAGATATTTTTTCTCACGCACCAAATGCTGAAAATGACT
>CAZSHP010000022.1:0-24367 GCA_964606545.1 uncultured Sulfurovum sp.
GTGTTGTTTGAGCTTAGAATCCCCTGCCTTTAGGCATGGGGAGTATGTCAAAATTCTCTCTACTATTTTTCTATCTATATTATCTATATCGCTATCTATAATAAGTTTATAATGTTTACGAAATTCATTGCTTATTAACCGTTTTATCTTCTCAAGGCTTTTGTCAAAATTTTTCTCTTTGACATCTTTAAAAGAGATATAGATAATAGGGTATCTGTTAAAATGCTTCATTGCATCTAGGTTTTGAGAGATATTTAGCCCATCAAAGAGCTTCTTGTTATTAGTTTCCACATTGAAAAAATAGTTTAACATACTAAGATTTAGTGTTTTACCAAATCTGCGTGGGCGAGGTAACAAAATAACCTCTGCACTAGCATCTATAATCTCACTAATAAACTCTGTTTTGTCTATTAAAAATGGTTTTCTATAATTGATTTAAAATCACTCTTTCCTATTGGTAGTTTTCTCATTTTCTGCTCTTTGGATGTTTTTTATTATTATAGCAGAGCAACAGCATATAGACAAGAGTCTGAATTTCGCCTCTCCCCTTGTGCTTTGCACTCTCTTTGAGAAATCAAAGATTAAGGAAGAGGATTTAGAGAAAATTTTTCGCTAAAATCTCACTATAGCGTCTCAACAACCCACTCAATTACCTTGTTAGCCAATCTCCGTCCATATCTACTAGACCTCTTATCATTGACCAAAACAACCACTACATACTTTCTACCAGAGTAACCCTCAACATAACCTGCTATATTGGCAACTCTTCTTATCGTTCCTGTCTTCATCCATGCTCTACCGTGAACAGGGCTGTATTTGAATCGTCTCCTAATAGTACCATCAACTCCTGCTATAGATAGAGTATTCATCCAGCGTTGACCATAATTCATAGCACCATGCTCAAGTAGATTGGCTAGAGATTGTGCTGTAAGCCTAGACTCTCTGGATAGTCCTGAACCATTGGCTATATAGGTTGTTCCTGCTTCTAAAATATTGTATCTGTTCAATATTCTCTCTATAGCTTTTCTACTTTTATATGGTGTGCTTGGCTCTGCATATTGAGTCGTACCGAGTGTCAACATTAGCTGTCTAGCCATTAGATTATCACTTTTTTTAGCGATAATAGAGATAACATCCTCTAATCTATCAGAGTTATGTGAAAAGATATAAGTTGCTTTTTTAGGAACTTTTTTCATCTTCAAAGCACCTTTGAAATTTACTCCTCTATTTTTTAACTCATTTTTTAGGGCATAAAAAAATGCTCGATATGGTCTACCTACAACTTTACATATGGTTCGTTTACCACATTTTTTTGATAGTTTTCCACTTAGTGTAATAGTCGAACGACCAGAGTTATCTGTTTTGATTCTAACTCTAGGCCATGAGCGACCTCTACGACATGAGCCATTTACAATTCGTAACTTATTTATAACTCTATAGCTCTGGTCTGGAACATCCTTGTTAATTCTAACCTTTCGACCCTTTGTAGTGACACAGATTGTACTTTTTCGTTTGTTAAACATAAGTGCATCAGGCATAGCGTTATATGGACTATACTTGTGATTATCAAAACCAGAGTTATTTCTATTTGGTATATCAAAAATAGTTCTATCTATTACAATATTACCCAAAATCTTTCTAATACCTGCATTTTTGATTTGAGATACTATAGGAGCTATATCAGATGTCTTTAGAGTCGGGTCTCCAGAGGCTTTGACATACAAATCACCTTTTAGAACTCCATTTCTAATATATCCTGTGTAGTAAAATTTTGTCTCCCACCGATAATCATAACCTAACTCAAGCAACCCTGAATAGATAGTAAGAAGCTTAATCACTGAAGCAGGAGCCCTTTTTCTGTGAGAATTCCAAGATACAAATGGTGTATCAGCTCCCACCTCTTGTATATGAATACTATAACTATCTTTGTTTAGTTTAATAGATTGTAATTTTAATTGCAAGTCATTGGGAATCGAACCCTCAGCAAAAACCTCAAATGTCAACAGTATTGTGAGAAGAAATATATTTATTAGTCCCATCAAATCCCCTTAATCTAAAATATTTTCTTAATCATACTTCCTAACCATGAAATAATTGTGAATAGAAGATAGACCACAAGAGTAAATATGATAGGATGTATCAAACCTAAACCAAACCCTCCACCAGATACAGCTGTTAGATGTGCTAATGGGTGGTCAATCCACTCTTGAAAATGATAGCTTATAGCCAAAATAAAAAAAAGTCCTATAAATTCAACAATTCGTTTTTTCATAAAAAATACCTCGTATAATAAATGTAATATTTTTTATAATAGTCTAAAAGTGCTTTAAACTTTAAAATAATTGATAAAATATAAAATTTAATTATAGAGAGTGGTGCTTTTAAGACCACCAGACTCTATTTGGCATTTTTCTTGTCTCTAGCTATTCTTCGTCTATCTACTGGGTCGAGAGCCTTTTTACGAATCCTAACACTCATAGGTGTAATCTCAATCAACTCATCATCCTCAATCCACTCCATAGCACCCTCTAGTGTAATAGCCCTAGGAGTTACAAGTTTAATAGCATCATCAGCACCACTTGTTCTCATATTGGTAAGCTGTTTACCTTTGAGAGGATTGACCTCCAAATCTCCAGGTCTTGATGATTCGCCAATTACCATACCATTATATACTTTGTCTTGTGGTCTGATAAACATAACTCCTCTAGCTTGTAGATTGAATATAGAGAATGCAACAGCTTCACCCTTGTCCATAGAGACCAAAGCACCAGGAGTTCTGCTCTCAACTGTTCCAGAGTAGGGTCTATACTCCAAGTATGAGTGGTTCATAACCCCTTCACCTTTTGTATCTGTCAAAAACTCTGACCTAAAACCAATAAGCCCTCTAGCTGGAATTTCAAACTCCAATCTTACTGTACCATCAGGCATCGGAGTTAATGAGGTCATTTCAGCTTTTCTCTTGCCTAGTTTCTCAATTGCAACTCCTTGAAACTCCGAAGGAACATCAACAACGAGATGTTCAAATGGCTCCATCTTTACCCCATTTTCAATCTTAGTTACAACCTCTGGTCGAGCTAGAAGAAATTCAAACCCCTCTCTTCTCATATTTTCAGCTAGAATTCCTATCTGTAACTCACCTCGTCCAGAGACTTTGAATGAGGCATCACCTGTTGGCTCCATACGCATAGCAATATTGGTCTCCATCTCTTTTTCAAGTCTAGCTCTTATCTTGTTTGATGTGACATGTTTACCCTCTGTACCAGCCAAAGGCCCATCATTTACAGACATAATAACTGATAGTGTTGGCTCCTCTACATGCATTGGGTCAAGTGGAACAGGATTTTTTACATCACAGACAGAGTCACCTACATCAATATCGTTAAATCCTGCAATAGCAACAATATCACCAGCCTCAGCCTCGGCAATCTCCATTCTATCTAACCCTTTGAATCCAATTAGTTTAGAGATACGGCTTTTGGTCTTCTCTCCAGAGGCTTTGACCAAAATATACTCATCACCCTTTTTTACTCTACCATTAAAGATTCGAGTAATACCAATTCTACCTACAAAATTATCTGAAGCTAGTGTGAAGACTTGTGCTTGTGTGTCATTCTCTGCTAAACCTTTCGGTGATGGGACTTTTTCGATAATTGCATTAAACAGTGGAGTCATATTTTCATTTGCATCTTCCATCTCCCATTTGGCGTAACCATCTCTAGCAGCAGCATAAAGCACAGGAAATTCAAGCTGTTCATCATCGGCATCAAGTGCTACAAGTAGGTCAAACACCTCATCCATAACTCTATCAGGTTCAGCTCCATCTTTATCTATCTTGTTGATTACAACCACAGGAATAAGACCAAGCTCTATCGCCTTTTTCAAGACAAATTTAGTCTGAGGCATAACACCCTCTTGGGCATCAACAAGCAGAAGTACACCATCTACCATCTTCAAAACTCGCTCAACCTCACCACCAAAATCAGCGTGACCAGGAGTGTCTATAATGTTTATTTTATAATCTCCATAGGTAATAGCTGTGTTTTTAGAGAGAATTGTGATTCCTCTCTCTTTCTCAATCTCATTTGAGTCCATAGCTCTCTCTTGTACCTCTTGATGCTCGGCATATGTTCCACTCTGTTGAAGAAGTTGGTCAACAAGTGTCGTCTTACCGTGGTCAACATGGGCGATAACAGCAATATTTTTGATTTTTTGCATTAATGGTTTCCTATACTATAATAAATTGGGGAATTATATCAAAAAGAGATTAGTATAATATTTTAGTTATAATACCAAATATAACCAATCGGAGAAAAATATGGAAATAACCCTAATGCACCACACCCCTTTGGAGGTTTGCGCACATGCTATTAGAACATGTTGGCAGAGCTTTGAGAGGAGTGATAATGGAGGAGAAAAAGACAAAGCTCTAATAGATAGAGTTGGTAACAAATTTAAACATGGCTCTACGCTAGAGCATCTTGTCTATACATTTTATATAGAAGAAGTATCTCGTGCATTACTCCAAGAGTTAGCTAGACACAGAATAGCTAGTCTTAGTGTAAAGAGTACCAGATACACACTAAAAGAGCTAAAATTAGCTAAACCATTTGCAGAGGATGACTATAGTGGTGCAGAGAAATTTATTGTATTGACAGGTAACAGCATGGTCGATAGAGCATCTATTATTGCTCTAAATAACCTCCAAGAGATTCTAAAAAGAGGAGTATCCAATGATATTGCGAAGTTTTGTCTACCTGAGAGTTACAAAACGGAATTAACATGGACAATAAACGCTAGAAGTCTACAAAATTTTATTGAATTAAGGTCTAATAAAAGTGCTTTATGGGAGATTAGAGAGTTAGCAAACGCAATCTATTTAGCTCTTCCAGATGAACATCAATACCTGTTTAAGATAGACAATTAAAAATATATTCAAATTATTTTAAACATATCTATAGTGTTTAAAAATATAATTAATGGTATTTTGAACTATTTTTTATATTTCTATAATTAAAATATGTTATACTTATGCAAATCAAAAAACACAAGGAGATTAAGTTATGAAATTAAAAAGTTCAATCATTGCTATTATTGCGTTAAGCAGTATGAGTTTTGCGGGTGGAGATATTGGTGGTGCTACTACTTTTGAAAATTCAGATTATGTTGAGGCAGAGGTTCAGGCGATAGAACCAGTAGTTTCTCAACCTGAAGAGGTAGTAGTTCAACAAAAAGAAGAGGTAGATAGAGGGGCAACAACAACAACAGAAGTAGCAAAGGTAAAAAAAGAGGAGCCTAAAATAGAGGCTTCAACAGCACCTGGTGCGTTCTACCTAGGTGCAGCAATATCCGCAATGGCTACAAGACTTGATGATAGAGCAAATATTATGTCTGATGAGAAGCATCAAGATAGACAAACAGGTATCACTCTTGTCGCTGGTTATGATTTTATGGACTATCTAGGTGCAGAGCTTAGAGCTGCTATGTCTGTGGACGGTGCAAATAGAAACAATGATGACATGCAACAGTTTGGTCTATATCTAAAACCACAATATCCTGTGTTAGATAATATGAATGTATATGGTCTCCTAGGATACTCTATGATTAATATGTCAGATGATTGGGACGGGGTAAATGATATATATGATGGAGATAATGATGGATTCTCATTTGGTCTAGGTCTTGACTATGGAGTAACAGAAAACATCTCTGTATTTACAGACTATGTTAACTACCTTAGAAACTATGGAGCTACAAACTCTCAATGGGGTGCAAACCTTGGACTTAAGTATAACTTCTAGTGCTATACTTAAAAAAATATTAAGCCTTTTAGGCTTAATATACTCTTTTTGCTATATTTAAAATATCTCTAAAAATTTAGTTTCATTGAGTTTTTAAAAATATTTTAAAAACTAACAGGGGAATTATCTTGAGAACTATTATACTACTAACAATACTTTACTCATCATTATGGTCTACACTACTTGACCAACAGCTACAATCAAACCTACAGTATGAGGAACAGAGAGTTAAATCACTCTATGATATGAACTCTAACCATTCACTTTGGATTGGACATGCCAAAAATTTTCATACACTAATGGATGCAATTAGAAATCCATACTACAACTACAAAGATAAGAGATTCTCTATGGATATAATAGAGCAGTACTCACACCTACTACAGAACAACATGGATGTTAACCAAAATAGTCAAGAGTTAGCAGAGCTTGATATAGCTCTTACAAAAAGTTACATAGCTCTTGCAAAATTTATTGTAAAGAGTGATATAGATTGGGATTTGGTAGCATCAAAACTAGCTAGACTCAAAGAGGAGAAGGACATTAAAGCAAAGTGGGAGATGGTAATCAAAGATGAGCCGTCAATCTCAAAACTTTTTAATGCTATAGTAGCAGAGGATATAGATAACTTTTTCAAATCACTAACTCCACTAGAGAAGAGACACAGAGACCTTATTGATTCACTACAGAGATATAGAGGTATGCAGGATATGGCTAAAATCCCTTATAGTAAAGATTTTAATGGTTTTAAATTTGGAGATATAGATGACAAGATTTTAAAAATCAAAGAGAGATTGGCTATAGAGGGTGATTTCCCTAAAAAAGCTGTATATAATGAGTATTTTAACAAAGAGCTAATGGATGCTATGCAGAGCTACAAAAGTCGCTACAATTTGGAACAGAATAACCTTATAGACAAGATAATGATATACTATATGAACAAACCTATTCATCTAAATATACAGAGTATTATTGATAACCTAGATAAACTAAAGGTATTTCCAAATAAATTTCCAAATGAGTATATTTTGATTAACATACCTGATTTTACAATGGACTACTACAAAGATGGTATCTCTATTTTACATATGAATGCTGTCATAGGGAGAGACAAGAGACCAACTCCTCTATTCTCTAGCTCTATGACACATATTGTACTAAATCCAACTTGGAATATCCCAGAAAATTTAGTTAGAAGAGATTTGATTCCTACTCTAATGAAAGAGCCAAACTATATGGAGGAGCATAATATAAAAGTCTATAATGGATGGAAAGATAAGAAAGGTATAAAAAACTTCGATATAACAAAACTATTTCCATACCAAGATGAGAGCAAAGGACATATCCCATATAGATTTGTTCAACTTCCAGGAGATGATAATGCCCTAGGACGCATCAAATTTATGTTTCCAAACAAATACTCTGTCTACCTTCATGATACAGATAACAAAACTCTATTTGCTCGTAGATACCGCGTATATAGCTCAGGGTGTATGCGTATCCAAAAACCTTTTGAACTCTTAGAGGTTATCAAGTCTCGTCTAAAAAAGGCTGATATAAAACAGATACCGAAACTAAGAGAGTCACTCAAAACAGCTACCATGAGGTTTACCCACCCTCTCGCTGTACAGACAGCATACTTTACTGTATTTAAACGAAATGGCTTAACATATTTTAGAAAAGACATCTATGGATATGATAAATTTATACGAGAATCAACTACAACCCCCCCTATAGCCCAAGAGCTTTAATCTCCATAGCATGGAGTTAGACTCCAACTCCATGCTATGCTATGGCCTCTCTCTTCTACGATTTAATCTCAATCTCTGTGCATGTGTAATTGCTACAGCCATAGCATCTGTAATATCCAAAGGTTTTATATCTTTTTTTATACTTAAAAGTCTCTTAACCATAAAAGCTACTTGCTCTTTTGTTGCTTTTCCATTTCCTGTTATAGCTTTTTTAACCTGTAGAGGTGTATACTCCTCATAATCTCCAACAGATAAAACTATTTTCAGGCACAAAGCCCCACGAAACTGTGCCAATTTAAGTACTGTTTTGGGATTATGTGCAAAAAATATATCCTCTATAGCTACTTCATCTACCAAAAATTTCTCTAAAATTACATCCAAACTTTTATCTAACTCTAATATTTGCTCTTTTAAAATATTTTTTTTGAATTTAAGCAAACCAGCCTCAAGCAGGGTATACTTCTCACCCTCTAATTCTAGTATACAATAACCTAAATTCCGTGTTCCAGGGTCAATTCCTAATATTTTCATTCACATCTTTATTCACATGTGAATAAACTATCCACATCGTTTTTAAACCCGTATTTTAGCCAACTTTAGATAAAATTTATCAAAATTATTCACATTAAGAAATGAGAAATATATGAGTATAGGGAACAAAGTATTAAAAAAACTTCAGCAAGAGATAAGTAATCAAGAGTGGGAGAGGTATATTAAGCCACTAAACTATGATGTTAAAGGCTCAAAAAGTGATATTGCTCAATTTTATGCCCCCAATATACTTATGGCAAGATGGATAAAAACAAAATATAAAAAAAAGATTGCACACCTATTTGAGCTAGAGAATGGAATCAAACCAGAAGTTATTATATCTATACTCTCTCAACCAAATGAGAGAAAAACAGTAACAAATAAAAATAGAATAAAAGAGAATAAATCCCAAAGCAAAAGTACCATACTTAACCCCTCATTTACATTTGAGAGCTTTATTGTAGGTGACTCTAACCAGTTTGCTTACACAACAGCTAAAAGCGTCTCAGAGAAGCTTGGAGCGTTATATAATCCACTATTTCTATATGGTGGTGCAGGATTAGGCAAGACTCATCTAATGCAAGCTATTGGAAATCATCAAATCTCTTTGGGAAAAAGGGTCATATATACGACTTTTGAGCAGTTTATGAATAAATTTACCACACATCTGCGTTCTCAAACAATGGATAGATTTAGAGAGCATTTTAGAGAGTGTGATATTTTGCTTATTGATGATATTCAATTTTTGAGTAGAAAGGAGCAAACCCAAGAGGAGTTTTTTCACACCTTTAATGAACTACATCAAGCAAAAAAACAGATTATAATCACATCGGATAAACAGCCTAGCAAAATAGCAGGTCTAGTTGATAGACTAAAGACTCGATTTGAGTGGGGGCTAATGGCTGATATTCAACCACCTGGATTAGAGACAAAAATAGCTATTATTCAAAAGAAATGTGAGATAGATGGTATAAATCTAAATCAGGATATTATTAATTTTATTGCCTCAAATATGGGTTATAATATCCGAGAGATAGAGGGAGTAATAATCAAACTAAATGCTTACAGTGGATTAATGAATCAAAAACTAACTTTGGATTTCGCGAAAAATGTTATACATGACCAACTAGAGGAGGAGGAGAAAAACATCTCTATAGATGATATTGTAAAAGAGGTATCCAAAGAGCAAAATGTAAAAATAGCTGATATAAAATCCAAAAAAAGAAAAAAAGATATAGTAAAAGCTAGACGAATATCAATCTATCTAGCTAGAAATCTAACTCCAAACTCTATGCCTCAAATTGCTGTCTATTTTGGGATGCGAGATCACACGGCAGTTAGCCATGCAATGAGGAAGATAAAAGAGTTAATAAATGAGGATGAGGACTTCACTTTACTACTTGAGGAGCTTTCAAATAGGATAAAATCCAAAACTTCTAAAAAAGATTAAAAAAAGTAGCTATTCACATGTGAATAAAGTTATTCACATCATGCTTCTATTCACATGATGTGAATAACTTCTGCTATTTTAGCTCTAAGTTATTCACAATCTGTGAATAAACCTGTGAATAGTATGTGAATAGTGAGTGAATAACTTTTTAAGAAAAGTGAAAAAAAAGGGTAAAATTATACAGAATATAACAGAAAAAAACATATGTGAAAAAAAAAGCCATTTTAGAGTCGTTTTAGAGCCATTTTTGAAAAAGTTTCAAAAAAAAATGTGAATAAATATAGGTAAAATGTGAATAACATGTGAATAACTTGTGAATAACTTTTGCTTCTAAATCCCACAAAATAGGAATAGTTAAAAGTTATTCACCTTATTCACAGGGTACTACTACTACTACTACTTATATAAAAAAAAAAAGAGAGTGAAAAAAAAATGAAAATTATCGTTACAAAACAGCTAATTGAGTCAATTTTAATAAACTTGCAACCTTTTCTTGAAAAAAAAGATGCTAGTCAAATAACAGCTCATATTTTTCTAGAAGCAGAAAACAATAGTTGCATTATAAAAGCAACAGATTCAGAGATAGGACTTCTAATAAAAACAGATAATATAATTATCGAAGAGGAGGGAACAATAACAGCTAATGGCAAAAAGCTATTGGATATTATTCGAATACTAAAAGATACAGATATTATTTTAGAAAAAATAGATGACAATTTATATATCCAACAGAATAAATCAAAATTTAGATTGCCTATTTTTAATTTTGAAAATTTTCCATCGTTTCCTAATATTAAAAATAAATCTCAAATCTCATTAGACTCTATTAATCTAATAAACGCGTTTAAAAGCATATCATCATCCATAGACAGCAATAATCCAAAGTATGAGTTAAATGGAGCTCTTTTAAATATCAAAAATGACAGAACTGAAATAGTCGGTACAGATACTAGAAGACTCTCTGTTGTTACAATCAAAAATAGCAGTGAAAAGCAATTATCACTAATAATTCCTAAAAAAGCTATAATTGAAATTCAAAAACTTTTTGTAGAGAGAATTAATATATATTACGATGAGACAAATTTAATAATAAATAACAGCAACTATTATCTATTTTCCAAACTCATAAATGGACAATTTCCAAATTATGAGAGAATCATTCCAAGTCAGAGTAGATACAGAGTAACTCTTCCAAAAAAAAAGATGCTAAATTCGATAAAAATGATAACGACTATATCACAAGAGATAAAAATTATTTTTACAAAAGAGTCGATATTATTTGAATCCTTAGCTACAGATAATATCGAAGCAAAAACAGAACTTCTTACTCCTACAGGATTAGATGATGATTTTGAGATAAATGTGAATAGTAGATTTCTTTTGGATTTTATATCCCAAATAGATGGAGATAGATTTGAAATTGCACTAAATGAACCTACATTACCATTTGTTTTAAAGGATAAACAATTTATAACCGTTATAATGCCAATAATTGTTTAACTTAGGAATTATAGATGTCAACTAAATATATATTTGTAACAGGAGGGGTACTAAGCTCTCTTGGAAAAGGTATTACAGCTGCGAGTATAGGAACTCTACTAAAACACTCTGGATTTAGAGTAGGTATTTTGAAATTAGACCCATATATCAATGTCGACCCAGGTACAATGTCTCCTCTTGAACATGGAGAGGTTTTTGTAACAAAAGATGGAGCTGAGACAGATTTGGATTTAGGTCACTATGAGAGATTTCTAAATAACAATCTAACCCAAAATAACAACTTTACTACAGGACAGATTTATAAAACGGTTATTGAGAATGAGAGAGAGGGTAAATACCTCGGTAAGACTATTCAGATAGTACCACATATCACAAATGAGATAAAAGAGAGGATAATCCTAGCAGGAAAAACAAAGGATATACTCATAGTCGAATTAGGTGGCACTACAGGGGATATGGAAGGAATGCCTTTTTTAGAAGCTATTCGCCAAATTAAACATGAATTTGGAAAATCTCATGTGATGAATGTACATGTAACACTTCTTCCCTATATTCGCATGGCAGGAGAGTTAAAGACAAAACCTACTCAACACTCAGTTATGGAGCTAAGACGAATAGGAATTGCACCTCATATGCTTATACTAAGAGCCGAAGAGAGAATTCCAACAGAGATAAAACAGAAAATTGCTTTTACTTGTGATGTTGAAGAGGAGTCTGTCATAGAGGCTGTAGATGCTCCTACAATATATCAAGTACCTCTAAATTTTATGGTTCAAGATATACTAAAACCAATTGCAAAACAACTTCAACTCGGAGAACTAAAACCAAATATGCAAATTTGGTCAAATTTGGTTCATAAGATAATTAAACCTCAAAAAAAGACAACTATCGCATTTGTCGGTAAATATCTTGATTTAAAAGAGTCATACAAATCTCTAACAGAGGCTCTAATACATGCAGGAGCCAATTTAGACACCGAAGTAGACATAAAGTGGGTAGACTCTGAAAAAGTTGAAAACAACGGAGCTAGACAGTATCTCGTTAACTGTGATGGTGTATTAGTAGCAGGTGGATTTGGTGAAAGAGGAATAGAGGGAAAAATAGAGACTATCAAATATGCTAGAGAAAACAAAATTCCTTTTCTCGGTATATGCTTAGGGATGCAACTCGCTATGATAGAGTTTGCTAGAAATGTACTTGGTCTAAAAGATGCAACTTCTGTAGAGCATAACCAAAATACAAAAGAGCCTATAATCTTTCTCATAGATGAATTTATTGATGCAACAGGAGCTAAACAGCTAAGAACTACAACTTCGCCATTAGGTGGAACTATGCGTCTAGGAGAATATGAGTGCAATACCAAAGAAAATTCAAATCTAAAAAAAGCATATGGAGGAGCATCTACAATATTCGAGAGACATAGACACAGGTATGAAGCAAATCCAACCTATAGGGAAGCTTTGGAGCTTAATGGCATGGAGATTACAGGAGAATCCAATGGACTTATAGAGGCTGTAGAGGTAAAAGAGCATCCTTGGTTTTTGGGTGTACAGTTCCATCCAGAGTTTACATCACGATTACAAAATCCAAATCCATCAATTTTAGCTTTTGTAAAAACAGCTTTAAATCATAAAACATGATTTATCAAAATATAACTCCAAACCAAATAGAACAAAAATTAAAACAGAGATTTGCTAAAGAGGGTTTTCTCTCTTTGGTAAATTTACCACACCCTTCAACATTCAAAGATATGGACAGAGCTACAAAAAGAGTTGTACAAGCTATAAGCAATAACGAAAAAATAGTGCTAATAGGAGACTATGACGTAGATGGAGTAGTCTCTACAACGCTTATAAGGCTTTTTTTTTCTGAGATAGGAGTAAGGTTAGGATGGGTGATTCCTAACCGTTTTAGGCATGGTTACGGGCTTTCTACGGCTATTGTTGAAAATATTCGTGAATATGATTTGGCAATAACTGTCGATAATGGCATATCTGCAATAGAATCTGCTCTATTATGTCAAAAATATAATATCGACTTGATTATTACAGACCATCATCTTTTACCAAAAAAATTGCCTATTGCTTATGCTATAATAAACCAAAAACAGAAAGATTGTTCTTTTCCTTATGACGAAATATGTGGAGCTCAAATCGCTTGGTATCTCATCTCTTCTCTAAAAAAAGCTCTAAATGTAAATGTTGATACAAAATCTTATATAGAATTAGTCTCTATAGCGATTATTGCTGACATGATGCCTCTAAAGCATATAAATAGAGCTATGGTATTAGCAGGACTTCAACTTCTAAACAGGTCTAAACTTCCCGCAATAAAGGCTTTTAAAGAGAGATTGGATAAAACACTATTTAATGCAGAAGATATAGGTTTTCAAATAGCTCCTATACTTAATAGTGCTGGACGAATGAATGATGCAAAGTGGTCTGTAGAGTTTCTAATGAGCAGAAACATATATGATGCTCGAATTCGTCTTGATAGATTAATAGATTTCAATAATAGCAGAAAAGAGACTGAACAAAGAATTACTCAAGATGCTCTGAGCCAAGTAGACCCAAATGACAAAGTAATTGTAGTTACTGGAGAGAAGTGGCATGAGGGTGTAGTAGGTATTGTTGCTGCTCGTGTAGGTAGAATTTATGAAAAACCAACAATTGTTCTAACAAAAAGTAAAAAAGGTGACCTAAAAGGTAGTGGTAGAAGCTTTGGTGAGTGTAATCTTTTTAAAATTACTCAAGGGTGCAGAGAGTTACTCAATAAGTTCGGTGGACATCATGCAGCTATAGGTTTAGCTCTTCCTACAGAGAATTTAGAGTTGTTTAAAAGAAAACTCCAAAAAAACTACTTAGCTGAAAATTATAGTGAAGAGACTATAGACCCTGACATACTAGGTGAGTTAAGTTTTTCTGATATAGATTTTAATACTCTAAATATAATAAAACAGTTCGAACCTTATGGTCAAGAGAATAGTCGTCCAAAGTTTATTACTTATAATGTTCTAATTGAAGATGTTACCAATATGGGAAAAGATAATGAACATAGAAGATTCTCACTATCTCATGATAACAGAATCCTACAAGCCGTATTATTCAAGACAAAAGAGAGATTTTATATAGGTCAAAGAGTTACTCTCATTTATGGAATTAATGAGAATCATTTTAATGGGAGAACTACTCTACAGCTTATGATAGATAAGCTTATAATAAACATAAATCAATATTATAACTTATAAAATATATTAATTAAAAGCTATAATTTCGTTTACAATTAGTTATAGTTATTAAAAAAAATCTATTTATTGATAATTTTCTCTTATATTTTATTTTTTTTCTGTAAAATGAGCAATGATTAAATTTAAAAGGAGATATTTTGGATAACAAAATGATGAAAGAGGGCATGGAACTCATTGATGCACACTTTAAAAATGAGGGAATCTCTCGTCGTGATGCAATGAAAATCTTTGGTGTTGGTGGGACAGCTGTACTTATGGCAAGTGGAGCTACTACAGAAGTGAGAGCTAGTTCTGCTAAAGGTAAAATAGTAATTGTTGGTGGAGGCTTGGCAGGTATGTCAACAGCTGCTAGACTTACCAATGCTCTTGATAATCCCGATATTACAGTAATTGAGCCAGGTGAGTTAGCAACATCTTATCAACCAGGACAAACATTAGTTGGTGGTGGTATTTGGAAAAAAGAGGCTGTTGTATATAAGACAGATAATTTTATTCCATCAGGAACAACAGTTATTAAAGAAAAAGCTGTTGAGTTTGACCCAAAAAATAATAGTGTAAAAACAAGTAGTGGAAAGGTAATTAAATATGACTATTTAATTGTAGCTGCAGGTGTTAAATTGGCATTTAACAAAATTAAAGGTTTAGGAGTAACAGAGACTATTACTACAACAGGTGACCACAAACCTGTAAGTAAAATAATTGGTAAAAATGGTCTAGCATCTATCTATTTTCAACAAGGTTCAGAAGATACATGGAAAGAGATGCAAAAATTTATCGCAGATGCTAAGAGTGGTAAAAAAGTAAAAGGTGTCTTTACTCACCCAAATACACCAATTAAGTGTGGTGGAGCTCCAAAAAAGATTATGTATCTAACAGATGCTAGACTTAGAGAGGCTGGTGTTAGAAGCAATGCAGAGCTAATGTTCTATCCAAATGGTTCAAAAATGTTTGGTGTAAAAGAGTATCATAACGCTATTGAAAAACAGTTTACCAAAAGAGATATGAAGTGGAATTATAGACATAATCTAATAGCTGTTGACCCTATAGCAAAAACAGCTACATTTAACAGACACTGGAAACAAAAAGGCGCATGGGATGAGGATTTAGAGGAGTATGGAGTTGAGTTAAAAAGCAAAGAGATTACAGTTCCTTATGATTTTATGCATATCACTCCTCCAATGGTGGCAGCAGAAGAGATTGCTAAATCACCAATTGGTTCTGGTAAAGGATGGGTTCCTGTAGATAAAGAGACTCTTCAACATGTTAAGTATCCAAATGTATTTGCTCTTGGTGATATTGCAGGTATTCCAATGGGTAAAACTGGTGGGTCTGCTAGAAAACAGTACAAAGTTGTAGTTGATAATGTTATCACTATGATGGAGGGTGGAGATATTAATAAAAATCACAAATATGCTGGTTATACAGTCTGTCCACTTGTTACAAGTATTGGTACAGTAATGTTAGCTGAGTTTAACTGGACTAAAAAACCTACACCTATGGTTCCACTTGACCCAACTCAAGAGAGATGGATTTGGTGGTTACTCAAAGTATATCTGCTTAAACCAATGACACAGTTTGGTATGTTATCAGGTAGAGCGTAATAGAAAAGAAAGGAAGGTTAATAGATATGAATAGAACGAGTTTAATATTAATAGCAACAGTAACAGCAGTGTTTACATTTACAGGATGTGGACAGAGTGGAAATGATGGTGGTGGAGAGGCTATCACCTATAAATTGACTCCTAAGCAAGTTTGGGAAAAAAAGTGTCATAAGTGTCATGGAGAAAAAGCAGAGGGGCGTACAGATAAAAAGACTCCTGCTATGAATGATAGACAAGCAGGTGAGTTAGAGCTTGACCTATTTGATGTTAAAAATGAGGGAACTAATCAATCATCAGGTACAGAACATGATAAGATGGCACATAATATGAAAAAACTCTTAGAACAAGGGTTCAATTACGACCCAACAGCTATGGCTAAATTTATAGAGAAAAACTTTTATATTGGAGAGGGTGTAGTTAAACCAAAAGTTGAAGCACCTAAGACCGAAACATCAGCAGAAAAAGCTGAATAACAAATATCTTCATAACAATTTATAGTAGAACTCTTTCTTAGAGTCTCTGCTTATTATACTGACTTATAATTATTATTACCTCTACTTCTATAACTATTTGTTATCATTTAACTAATATATTCTTATGTGTTAATCAACCTCATTTTTTTCAAAATTAGAATAATAAGATACCGTTATAAGAGTAATAGTATCTTATTATGATAGAATGGGGTAGTCAATTTGAGGAGAAATTGGATGAATAGGAAAGAAAATAAAGTATATGTTTGGAATTTAAGTGCTAGAATAATACATTGGATGATTGCATTATCCTTTACCTCTGCATTTATTACTTCATTTTATGAGAATAGACTACATGACCATGTCGCATTAGGATTCATATTTGGAATAATGATAATATATAGGATAATTTGGGGGTTTATTGGTCCTAAATATGCACAATTTAAACATTTTATGCTCAAACCTTCTGATTTTATCTTTTATTTTAAAGAAAAAATTCAAAATAGATGGCGTAAGATTCCAGCAGGACATAATCCTGCTTCTAGTTGGTACACTATTTGGGCTATGATTATGGGAATGATTATAGTCATATCAGGACTATTACTCTATGGAATTCAGGAGGCAAAAGGAGTTCTATCTTATCTTAATGATACACATACTCAATATATTGGAATATTCCAAATTATACATCAATATGCCGCTTATATCTTTGTAACATGGGTAGTTATTCACATTACAGGGGTACTTATAGAGCAATTTTGGCATAAGACTCACATGGTTTTTGCTATGATTACAGGGTACAAAAGGACAGAGGGTGAAGATACTACAGTGAGTAAAGCTTTGTTAATTTTCTCTATCTCTTTTATAGTAATGGGAGTTTTAACTTATCTATTTATTGTAAGTAGTAACTACAATTTCTTGACTACTCAAAAGTTTTCTAATATTAATTATGAAGAGGTAAACTCTGTTTATTATAATGAGTGTGGTGGTGCTACAGGAAAATGTCATAAAACATATCCTCCTTATATACTTCCTCAAAAATCTTGGAAAAGAATTATATCAAGTTTGGATAATCATAGAGGAATAAAGATAACAGAGGCTAATATTTCAAAATCTCAACAAGATTCAATTTTAAAATTTTTATTGGCTAATTCAGCAGAAAACAGCACAAGAGAAGCTTCTATAAAGATGATGAAAACTTTAGGTAAACGAAGACCAAAAGCAATTACTAAAACACCTTATTGGAGAGAAACACATAAAAATATTCCAAAAACAGTTTTCAAAAGTAAAGAGGTCAAAGATAAATCTAACTGTTTTGCTTGTCATAAAGATTTTGAATATGGTAACTTGGACGATATGAATATTAAAAGAAGTTATTGAATATTTTAATATGTTATATACCTTTTTTTAAATTTTAATTATATAATTTTAATTTATAAGAAATATTATTTTTTCTTATGACCATTATTGGAAGTTAAGTAACATTTATAAGAATCTTTACTATTTTTTATAATATTGATAGGAATCAAAGTATTGCATAAGATTAACTTCTATAATATATAACATAGTATTATAATAGGAGTTAATTACTCCTATTTAAGCTAGTAAATAAATTTATAGGAGGAGAAGCCGATGCAGGTAGAGATTTCAAGACGAAAATTTCTTCAAGGTACGGTTGCTATGAGCGTTGTTGGTGGAACAGCAATGAGTGCAACTAATCTTTTTGCAAGTGGTCATGAACACGGTAATGGTAGTGGAAATAGTGCTATTCCAGACTCAATAACAACAAAAACAGGAGTAGAGAAAGCTGAAAATATTCCATTTTTATGTGGTATATGTGTAAATAAGTGTGCAGGATTTGCCAGAGTTGAGAATGGAATAGTTACAAAACTAAATCCAAATCCATATTTCCCTAAATCAAGAAATATGCTTTGTGCTAGAGGAAATGCAGGAATTCAAACACTATATGACCCTGATAGACTAAAATATCCAATGATTAGAATTGGAGAAAGAGGTGATGGAAAATATAAAAGAGTCTCTTGGGACGAAGCATATGAAGCTATTTTAAATGGAACGGATAAGTTTAAAGGAATAAAACAAATTCTTGATGAAGAGAAAGATAACCGTGCAACTATAGGATATTGTAATGGTGAAGGACTCTCTAAAGAGGGATTTGAAGTATTAGTTGGTGAAAAAATTGGAACTCCTAATTATGTTGATGAGATTAGTATTTGTCTTGAAACAACTTTAGGAGGTTATGTAAATACTATAGGAATTTATGGGGAAGCTGACCTTAATAATGCTGATTATCTAATAATTGCAGGTGCAAATAGAGCAGAAGCTATTATTACTCCTGATACAATGGATTTATTCAAAAGAAGTAAAGGTAGAGGACTTAAAACTATAGTTTTAGACCCACGATTTACAAATACTTCTGCAAAAGCAGATAGATGGTATGCTATTAATCCAGGTACGGATTTGGCTTTTGTCTTAGCTCTTACTTTTGTAGTTATTTCTGAAAATTTATATAATCAAGAGTTTATTACAACATATGGCGTAGGTTTTGAAGATTATAAGAATCACATTATCTCAAAAAAATATACTCCAGAGTGGGCAGAAAAAATCACAAATATCCCTGCTAAAGAGATATATAAAACGGCTAGAGAGTTTATGGCTGCTAGAAGTCCTATCTACTATCAAGGACGAAGAAGTGTCTTTAGTAAAAATGATTTTCAACTTCGTCGTGCTATGGCTATTTTCCAAGCTCTAAGTGGTAATCTTGATAAAAAAGGTGGTATTATTTATGGTAAAAAATTAGCTCTTCCAAAAGAGTCAATTAATGCTCCTTTATATGCACAAGTTAAATCAAGATTTGATGGAAAAGATATAGCTATACCATCTGGTAAAACTGGTTCATGGATACAATTTAGAAATATGGTATTAGATGGAACAGCAACATATCCTATTAGAGCTATGTTTATGAGAAAACATAACCCTATGAGTGGTGTTCCTAATACTAAAAAAACAGAAGAGTTCCTCAAGAAAATGGATTTGAATATTATGATTGATATTCTTCCAAGTGATACAACTATGTTTGCTGATGTTATTTTACCAGAAGCTTCATATCTTGAAAGAACTTCACCAGTCGCTTCCTATGGTGGATTAGAACCTGCTATTGTTCAGAGAAAACAGGCTGTTAAACCACTTTTTGAAACAAAAGAGCCTGAAGTCATCTATAAAGAGTTAGCTGAAAAACTTTCTAAACCATTGTGGGAGATAACTAAAAAGTATGATGAAGATGTTCAAGATGAAATTAAAGATATGAAACCTGAAGAGGTTGAAGCTTATTACGAAGAGAATGGATTTAATTTAGCAGAACCTTGGGAAAAACCTACTCATGAACAGAATGAGGAGAAAATTGTAAAAGCATTTGGAAAAGAGGCGTGGGAAACATTAGATGAAAAAGGTGTTTATTATCCAAATATGGATAAATATCACAAGCAGTTAAATCCGAATGAGTATCAATACTATCCAGAAAATGCTAAAAACTATACTACTAGAAAAGATAAGCTAAAAGTAGTAGTTAACTTTAAAAACCTATCAAAAAAAGGGATTGATTCTATGCCAACTTGGCATGATGAGTGGAATTTTAGCGTTCCAAAAGGTCAATTTAGACTTATAACTGGAAGACATGCACAATTTACTCAAAGTGGGACAACTAACAATTTAATGCTTAGAGATTTAATACCTACAAACTATATTTGGATAAATAAAAGAGTAGCAAATCAAAAAGGTATTGAGTTTGGAGATATGGTAGAAGTCAAAAGTAGTATAGGTAAAATTAATATTAAGGCATATCCTACTGAAAAAATAGCTCCAAATCAAATTTTTATGCTTCATGGATTTGGTGGTAGTAGTGAAGGTATGGAGATGGCTTATAATAATGGTGCAAATGATGCACTTATTATCGAAGATAAAATTGAGCCTGTTTATGGTGCTGCAGTAATGCACGAAACCAATGTAGAAATTAGGAAGGTGTAATCATGGCAAGATATGGAATGGCTTTAGATTATAAAAACTGTATCAATTGTAAGGCGTGTGAGGTAGCATGTAAAGAGGAAAACGGTGTTCTTCTCGGTGCTGACAAACATAGAATTTGGGTTGGTGTTAAAGAGATAGAGGGGGAGTATCCACTTCTTAGTATAGTATCAAACACATTTATGCCAAGTCAGTGTCAACACTGTGATGATGCACCATGTCAGATGGTATGTCCTACACATGCAACCTATTATGATGAGAATCATGTAGTTAGAGTAGATAGTGATAAGTGTATTTTGTGTAGTTACTGTATGAATGCTTGTCCTTATGATGCTAGATATGTAGATGATAGAACAATGACTGTTGATAAGTGTACTTTCTGTTCAGATACAAGATTGGCACGGGGTGAGACTACAACAGCATGTCAAAATACTTGCCCTACAAAAGTGCGAACCTTTGGCGACCTTGATGATCCAGAGAGTGAGATTAGCATCCTACTTAGAACTAGAGAACACTTCTCACTAAAAGAGAATCTCGGTACTAAACCAAAACTATTTTATCTAACATAAGGAGGTTGATATGATTGCACAAGTAAAAGAGTTTATAACATCAATTCCTGTAAATAAAGTAGGGATAAAAGATTTGGTGGGGTTTGAAAAAACACCTAGAAATATGCTAGTAGCAGTACTTACTGTTGCATTTATTGCAATGTTTGTTATTGGAGTTGCTACTTATTTAATGCATGGACATCATGCTTATAATGTAACTAGAGAACATCCTTGGGGATTACTAATTGCTGTATATATCTTTTTTGTTGTTAGTTCAACAGGGTTATGTATTATCGGTTCTCTTGGTGATGTATTTGGTTTCAAAGACTATATGCTTATCTCAAAAAGAGCAATTTTTGGCTCTATTGTAACTATTTTAGCAGGTTTTGCTGTTATCGCATTTGAGATAGGTCACCCTGTTACAATGTTGATTTATAATGTCCTAAGCCCAGGGTTAACAAGTGCTATTTGGTGGATGGGGACACTATATGGATTATACTTAACATTTATGATTATTGAGTTTATTTTCTTGCTCAAAGGTGATATGAAAAAAGCTAAGATATTTGGTCTTACAGGGCTTTTGGTTGGTCTTGCTGCTCACTCGAACCTCGGTTCGGTATTTGGTTTCCTTAATGCTAGACCAATCTCAAATGGAGTATTTTATCCAACATACTTCATTTTAACAGCGTTCATTACAGGTGTATTTATCGCATTTATAATAATGGGATTCCGATATGAGTTGAAATTTCCAGACAAAGTTAAAAAGATGTTAGAGGGACTTGCAAAGATTCAAGGACTTCTTATTTCTATTCTTATCTTCTTTGTAACATGGAAACTCCTAACTGATATGTATGGTGGTATGCCTAATCGTGCTGAAGTTGCTCATCATATTATAGGTTCTGCACCATTTTGGACAGAAGTTATTTTGGCAATGGTGATTCCATTAGTTCTTATCCTAAAAGATATGGGTAAAAATCCCGTAGTTCTATTTTGGGCATCACTAAGTGGAATGGTTGGTATCTTCTTTATGAGATATAATCTCGTACACGATACACAGCTAAAACCTCTACAGATGTTAAAAACAAGAGAGTATCAACTCCCACCAGAGTGGATTCACTACTTCCCTAGTGCTACAGAGATTATGATAAGTCTAGGTGGTTTAGGGCTCTGTATTGCTATGTATTATGTAGGTACTAAGTTATTTAACTTGGATGAAGACCACTAGGTTTTTTTCTGCTTGTTGTTACAATATTTTTTATTGTAACAACTTTGGTGTTTTTGGGGGAAAACACCCTACTCTACAAATCTATCATCTGATTTTTTTTGACTGACTTCATCCAAACTAGATTTCATCCAACCCGATTTTACTTCTCCTTCTACCTTGTCAAAGTTTTCGATATATGGCTTTATATCTATAAGGGGTGTACCATCTAATATATCAACTCCTCTAATAGTGACTATATTTTTCTCCACTTTAATAAGTTCAACAACAGATAGACCTAGACCATTTGGGTGTTTTGGTGTTCGTGTTGAGAATACGCCTCTAGGGGTATTAGTCTTGTCATTAAATGGGACTACAGAGAGTTGAGGCTCTTTGATTTTATGAAAATAGTAGATAAGATAAACATGTGAAAAACCATCTAAATCCTCTAATCCCTCTTGGTACTCCTCTTTAAACACAATAGTAGCATAGGTATCTTTTGCCCCTTTTGGTTGGATTGGCATATCTACCAAGTCACAAAATGGGGATTTGATAGTAGCTATCTGCTCTAATTCAAATCTCATCTATTTTTTCCCTTTTACATCTATATCACAGTACTTTTTTTTCAATATAACTCTCATAATAAAATCTTTGGTAATTAGTGCAAAACAGTAGACCCATAACACATCCATAATGATATTTTGCTTATAATCCAATCCAAAATAGAGGATAGGTAACCCAATAAATATTATCCACTTAATATAGTAAAAAAAGATAATTCCTGCTCCATAAAGCTCTCTAAATAGTTTGTTCATCTCCACTCCTAAAAAATTGTAGGTTGAATTGATTCATTATCAACTCCACCCTCTTCATTAACTCTCTCAAGCTCCTGCCATAACTTATCTGCTATCTCTTGGTATCTTTTGCTTGTCTCACAATTTGGAGCGACTACGGTTATAGGTTGCCCCATATCTCCACCCTCTCTAATACTAGGCTCTATTGGTATCTCTCCTAATAGTTGAGTTTGGAAGTTATCCACGAGAGGTTTTGTTGTACCTTTACCAAAAATATTATACTCTTTTCCACTATCTGGACAGATAAAACCACTCATGTTTTCAACTATACCTGCTATTGGGATATTGAGATTTTTGAACATATCCATACTACGAATAGTATCATCAAGAGCCACTTTTTGAGGTGTTGTAACACAAACTCCTGCTGTTACAGGTAGGTTTTGAGCTAGGGCTAGTTGTGCATCACCCGTTCCTGGAGGCATATCAAAAAGTAGAACATCTACTCTATCCCACAGTATATCCTCTAACATATTCTCTATAGCTTGTGTGACCATCGCCCCTTTCCATATTAGTGAAGCACCCCTATCTACGAGTGAACCAATTGACATCACTTGGATATTATGAGCTATAATTGGTTTGATATTTTGCCCTAAAAATATAGGTTGAACCCCATCTATTCCCATCATTCTAGGGATATTAGGGCCGTAGACATCGGCATCTAGTACTCCAACCCTCTTGCCTTGTTGAGCTAAAGCAATAGCGAGATTGACTGTAGTAGTTGATTTGCCTACCCCACCTTTTCCACTACTTACCATTACAAAATTTTGGATATTTGGTAGTACATTTTTACCATTTGAGCTTGTTACTTTAGGGGGTTTTGGTTGGGTTACCTCAACCTCTATAGCTATATCCTCTTTGGGAGCTACTCGTTTTTTTATCTCATCTATTAGCTGTATCTTTATTTGAGGGTCAGCAGATGGTATATCAAGCTTGATAGTTATCTTCTGTTCATCCATCGAAATCTCTTTGAGAAATCCAAACTCTACAATATTTTTGGTAAAGCTAGGATATATCACTTGTGATAGTCTCTCTTGGACTATTTCCTTATTTATCATTAATCTTTTTCCTTATTTTTCTATTTTTAGAAATTATATCTATTATAAGTTAAAATCATATTTCCTTAGAGATTAAGAAAAATTGAAAGTTCACTATAAGCCTATAGTTTTTTAATTCCATTAAAAAGTAGGATATATAATGCAAGTAGAAATCTCCAGACGAAAGTTTATTTAAGGAACAGTGGCAAGTAATCTTTTGGAAAATAGTCATAGTAGTTGTCAATTTTCCCACCACCTAATATTAAAGAGTTCAATAGCATGAGAGATTTCCTTACCAAAATATAGCGTAAAGCCCCTAGCTTCAGCTATGGGGATATAAGCGG